>JAGQPX010000075.1 GCA_020426505.1 Planctomycetaceae bacterium
CCTGAGCCACTGCGGCTACCGCTACCCTTAAACCGGCGCCGCGCTAGAACAACTCCGGCAACGGGCGACCGTTCTCTTCGACGAAGAAGTTGGGGCGTCCCCGGTCGTCGATATAGGTGCCGTCGAGCGGGACGCCCATGTGACGATAGATCGTCGCAGCCAGATCGCCGGGGGTGACCGGTCGCTCGGCGATGGCTCCGCCTTGCTGGTCAGTCGCGCCGATGACTTGACCATGCCGGAGTCCGCCGCCCGCGAGGCTCATGGACATCACGACCGGCCAGTGATTGCGACCGTCGACACTCTCCTGCGTGCCCATGTTGGGTGTGCGACCGAACTCGCCCATCGCGATCACCAGCACTTCATCGAGCAGTCCACGTTCTTCGAGATCACTGACAAGCGTGGTCAACAAATGGTCGAACAACGGCAGCAGAGGTTTCAACCCTTTGGAGATGCCTCCGTAGACGCCGCCGGGGATGCCGTGATTGTCCCATGTGCCGGAGGCGGTGTGATAACTGAGGTCCAGCGTCACAAAGCTCACGCCCGCTTCGACGAGTCGCCGTGCGAGGAGCGCCTGCTGGCACCAGAGGTGATCGCCGTACCGTTCACGCTCACTGTCCGGCTCTCGTGATAGGTCGAAGGCCTGCTGTGCCCGCTCCCCGAGGAGCATGTCGAGCGCCTGCTGGCCGTACTGGTCGAGTGCCCCCATCGTGCCCTGCTGATCGAGTCCGCTCCGCAGGCGGTCAAGGTCCTCCATCAAAGAGTGTCGGTCGGTGAGTCGATCCTGATTCAAAGTACTGGGCAACTGGAAGATGTTGGCCCCGGTCGTGCGACCGAGTTGCTTGCCGACCAGATCGTACTCGGGCAGGACGGCTGCCTGATTGCCATTGAACGGATCGTACTGCTTGCCGAGGTATCCGCCCCATGCGACGTGCGAGAAGTGCTTGTGGAACGTCACGTATGGGGGCATTGAGGGATGATTGGCGCCATGATGTTTGGCGACGATCGACCCGATGGCTGGGTAACGGTCCCCCTTGGGGTTCGTACGCGGCGCGGCCAATCGGTTACCGGTCTGCATCACCTGATTCGGCTGATGACTGCTCTTGGCACAGTCGACCGAGCGGATGACGGTGAACTTGTCGAGCATGGCCGCCTGTTTGGGCAAATGCTCGCAGATCTGTACTCCGGGCAAGGCGGTCGAGATGGGGGCGAATGGTCCGCGGTTATTGAAAGGGCGGTCGGGCTTCGGATCCCATGTGTCGATATGACTTGGCCCACCCGTCATCCATAATAGGATCACACTTTTATGGCTCATCGCCTGCCCGACCGCCGCAGCGTCAGCCCGCCGACGTAACAGTGTAGGAAGACTCAACCCCGCCAACCCGGCCATCCCCGCCTTCAGCATGTTCCGGCGACTCAACACCGTCAACCCCTCCCGCGCGAGCGGCAGGTAACTGTTGAAAGCATGATCGCCATGTTGCAAGGAGTGTGACATGCAGTCTCCAACGAGCCGGGCGGGACAAGGCTCGAACCACGGGCAGGTGGGAAAGGTACCCATCAACGGGCACTTTCGCGCCCTACAGCATGACATCCCCAGCAGCATCAATCAAGTCGAGTCTCGACACCGAAGTCATTCAAACTCGTCCCAATGACGGGTGGCCCAGCCGCTTCAGGCTGGATGCGGTTGGCACAGGACAAGCATACTGTGCCGACGGTCGTCGAAGGACTCCTGGAAAGGGAGCGAGAGTGCATCCGATCGCTTCACGCCCCAGCCGTCGTTACCCCCCCGCGAGCATTGGCTTGATCGCAAGGGTTTCCCCTCAATTCTGTGAAGGATTTGCGGGCTGGTTGCGACTTTGTCATAGATCATTGCGTCTGAATTGACTTGCAGTCGGTTGCTCGGCGGTTTCGCCCGTTTATATCACAACTCTTCACACAGGATTGAGATGCCCATGTTCCAGCGTCGTGCTGTCCGTTTGATCCTGCTGTTCGCTGGCATCTTGCTTGTCACAGGGTTTCTCATCAGAAAGCCACTGCTTTCGATCCTCCTGTATGGAGGAATCCCAGCTGGTGGAGAGGTCTCAAGAATCCGCGATGAAATGAACCACCGACTCATCGAACTCACTCAACTTCGTCAGTCATCAGCCTCGGAGGACGAAATCAAAGCTGCGGAAGATGAGTTGGATGAGTTGCAGGATCAGACGCTAACACTACTCCGTTAAGTTGAT
>JAGQPX010000076.1 GCA_020426505.1 Planctomycetaceae bacterium
TCCAGGTTTTCATGCGTAAGCCCTGATGAGGCAACCTATCAATAACTATGCACAGTTTTGGTACCTGAATCAACATATTGTCAAGCCGTACCGGCAAAACCTTTGCAGTGGATAGCGATTGTTGCCCCCAATCATTGAACCGTGGATTGGGGTCAAACGTGGAACAGACTCAACGGTTTCCAGGTGCACCCCATGCTCATCGGCATCTTTGCGGATACTCATGACCATCTCGACTACATCCGCACGGCGGTCGAGCGGTTCAACGAGGCGGGGTGTGAGGTGGTGCTGTTTGCGGGGGACTTTGTGTCGACGATCTGTGTGCCGCCGCTGCGGAAGTTGAACTGTCCGGTCGTCGCAGCGTTCGGCGATAACGACGGCAACAAGATCGGTCTGCGGGCCGGCTTCACCATCATCGGCGAGTTGGGCGAGCCGCCGGTCCGTTACGAGGCCGACGACGGCACGCGGTTCGTCATCGTGCACATGCTTCGCCAACTGCGCGGCTACGAGGACGGCTTCGACGTCGCCATTTACGGCCACACGCACAAGCCCCGCGTGCATCACGATGAGCAGGGGCACCTCTACATCAACCCGGGCGAAACCGCCGGCTGGACCTTCAACCGCCCCACCATCGCCACCTTCGACACGGCCACCCGCGAAACAACGATCATCGATCTCACTGACTGTTCGTCGCCTTCGTAGCGGTGGCTTCCAGCCGCCGCAATGCGGGTGGAACTCCCATCTCGCGTCATGTTTGAGCGATCCCAAGCCGACAGCTCAGCTGTCGGTCGACCACGGGAAGTGGTCCAACACGGCTCACGCTGCGAATGCCGGTCAACACGCGATCGTACGACGGCAAAGCCGTCGGCTTGGGAACCGTCCTCTTGACAGCCATACCTTGCGCGTCTAGGCTATTACCTAGACGAACCAAGTATGGAGCCTGTCATGGATACCAAACTGCTCAACGGCACGCTGGAAATGATGATGCTCGAAGTCCTCTCGCAGGGGCCTTCGTACGGGTACGAGATCGTGCAGACCGTGCTTTCGCGGTCGGGCGGACAGTTCGAGTTGAAGGAGGGCAGCCTGTATCCGGCCCTGCATCGGCTCGAACGTCAGAAGCTGCTCAGCTCCTACTGGACCGAGCACGAAGGCCGCCGCCGCAAGTACTACAAGCTGTCCGCCGCCGGCCGCAAAGCCCTCGCCGCCCGCCGCCAGGAATGGCAGTCCTTCGCCCAAGGCGTCAACGGCGTCCTCGGCCTCGACTACGGCATCGTGTGATGATTTGAAATCTGAAATCTCAGATCTCAAATCGTCTTGCTGCTCCCTATTCGCGACTCGCTATTCCCTCATGTTCGACTTCACCGCCGACCTCCCGCCACCACGCGACGACGAACCGGCGTCACTGCGGCAGGACATTATCGACGAACTGACCGATCACCTGGAGTGCGCGACCAAACGTGAACTCCTCACAAACACCACGGCGAGCAGGGGACGTCAGTCCCCCGATTCGTCCAACCCGCCTGATGCCTACGCCCGCGCCCTCACCCGCTTCGGCAACCCCGCGAAAATCGCCCGCCAACTCTGGCTCGACGCAATGCAGGAGAAACTCATGGCTCAACGACTTTTGACCTCGCTTTCACTGATAGTCGCTGTGGCCGCACTCGGGATGATGGTGCTGGTCTGGAACAGCATGAACACCAATCAACAGCTTATGGTCGCCAGTCTAGACGCCAACCGCGAACTCCTTAGCCAACTCGGCGACTCCAACACTCGGCTGCTGGAGCAGTTGGCCACAACTCAACGCGACGCCCCCTCAACACCAGCCAGTATCGAGTGGGTCCCATGCGAAGTCGAACTGCGTCATGGCAGCGAGGACGGACCACCGGCTGCCGGCGTCCATGTCAGACTCACATCTCCACATCGACCCGCGGGAGCCCGTGACAACGACCCCGAGTCGTTGATGCCGGTGATCAATGCCACCACAGATGAGAACGGTCACGTTGATCTCGGCTTGGTCCATTACGGGTACTACGAGATGCAACTCAAGATGCCGTGGGAGGAATACGCTTCCACAGATGTCACTGTGCATCCCGGCAAGCCGCTCTCACAAGTGATCGTTGTGCCTGCTGAGCCTCTCCGGCCGGTTGATGTCCAAGTCCGGGTGAATTGGCCTGAAGGCTTCGATGCCGACGACATCGTGGTAGCCTGCTGGCGGGATAATCGTACACGTGAGCTCGAAAATCTGACTTGGTATTCCCATGATCCACGTCGGTATGATCTTTCAGCCGTATTAGGACCTGCGCTTATCGGTCCGACTGGCGAGATGATGTTGACCAAATTAGTCGGGTCAAGCCGATTGGACCTTGGAGGAAACGACCGAATCAAAGTTCAAGTGGGATCCGATGAGCATGACGGAATGCCTCTTGATCGCGAAGACTTGCAAACCGTCGACGAGTTTCAAATCCCTGATGCAGGCTACCGCTTCTACGGCATCTCATTTCTGATTCGAGTGGATGCCAGATTCGTTTATTCCCCTTTATCTTTAAGTGCAGTCCCGTATGCCTACGTCCCAGGCACTTATCTGGACGCCCCAGCCGAGTTGCTAACTTTCACAGACGGTGACACTACTGAATTGTCGTTGAATGTCCCTTCCAAAGTCGTCGACCAGATTAAATCTTTCCGAGCAGCGATAGAGGCGGACGTCCAGTCTGCGTCGGAGAAGTCGTCATGACCATCCCGCACGACTTCACCGCCGACCTGCCGCCGCCGCGTGATGATGAACCAGCGTCACTGCGGCAGGACATCATCGACGAACTGACCGACCACCTGGAGTGCGCGACCCGCCGCGAACTCCTGGCGAGCGGGGGACGTCAATCCCCTGTCTCTGACGAACTTACAACCGCCCAATCCCGCGCCCTCACCCGCTTCGGCAACCCCGCGAAAATCGCCCGCAGGCTCTGGCTCGACGCAATGCAGGAGAAACTCATGGCTCAAAAGATCACGCTGACGTTAGCCTCGGTCGCAACAGTCGCCTGCATCGTGCTGTGCGTGCTGATGTGGCAGGCACTTCATCAGGGGCAGGAGGCTCAAGCAGCGCTCTTGCAGCAGCATCAGGAGTTCACGCAGGCACTGTTGAAGGAGTTTCAATCGTTGCGGAGCAATCCCGAGGCCCTTCCGCCGACGACCGGCTGGTCACAATTAACGATGCGATTGGTTTCGGAGTCCGGAGAACCGGTGGAAGGACAGGTCACGATTTCAGGCACTCCTATCGGCGGCGAAAGGGCAGACGTCAACTTCGTACGAGACGTCGGGCCCGATGGTCAAGTTGATATCGGCCTCGTTCCCTACGGTAACTATCAGGCCAAGGTGGTTGCGACGGAGGCTCAGGAGACGCACACTGAACACTTCATGGTGACGCCGTCTGAGAAGAGCGATCTCACGATCGTGTGCCCGACCGAACCGCCACCAGCTGTCGATCTCTCGTTCGCTTTCAACCCGCCGGAACTCTTGCAGACTGCGGACATCTGTTACATCGTTTCCCTCAAACCGCATGCTCGACGTTATGCTGACAGCGACTGGAATGTCACCGTCGAAGGATCAGATGGATCATTGGACCTCTGGGTCGACGCCTCAGGCGAAATCCTCAATCAATTCGCTAAGCAATGGGGCCAACTTGCCGGAAGTGGAATGCCCGCTGAAGCTCAAGGACTCAAACTTCACCCGAAACCAATCCTCAGGGAATACCTGTACGAACTCTCTTATGGGAGAGTCGTGTATCCGCTGTCGACCGTTCCGTCGGGATACTCATACGTGGACAAGATGGCGATCCCGTCAGACGCAACTTATTCACCTGCACGCGGAACGATGTCGAAGTCATTGGAGCCACGCCATGAAACTGAGAATCTGTGGAAGATCGAATTCTCCGACAATATGTGGGCTCGAATCATTCAAGACTTTCGACAGTCGGAAGAGGCGCGGAACATCACCATTCCAGAGGGTTGGGAAGCTGTCACCGTCAAAGGAGACCGAATCGAAGGAAGGGTCACCGTGCATGAACGCACGAATGTGATGGTTGGTCTCGATTCTGAAGAAGGCTTTCAGGGATGGAATCTCCTCATCTCGTCTGCCGAAGTAATCTCAATGTCGATCAACGCTGGCTCGGGATTTGCGGGACAAGAACATCGATATGTCCTCCTTGTTCGGCCCGATCAGAAACAAGCACTGACACTTGCCCAATCTCGCGGGTTAAAGTTCTTCCTCCGTGAGAGCGACGAGGACGAGGACGAGCCTGTGCTTCACGAATCCGTTTTGGAAGAGATTGAGGCACTCCCAGTAAGCTTTGGATCTCCTCGGCGTGGCCATGGTTGATGGCGGGTGGCCGGGTCTGGAGTGACGTCAGGAGCGAAGACCCGGGACAGGGTTGCGGACGAGTCTCACAATGTGTGTCGAAGGATAACGCGAACCAACTCGTCACTACCGGGGCTTCCTTCCCTTCGTTCAGTCCAGCCCCGGCCACCACTCGCAATGACGTGCATTGTCAGCGTTGATATGCTGGGGGCATGCTGAATGTCCCCTCCAAAGATGGTGATCGAAAGATCGACTGGAGTCTGACGTCGGGTGACTATGCCGAGTGGCGGCCTGATTATCCGGTGGAGTTCTATGACCGGGTACCACGGGTTGTCCCAACCCGTTTCGCGGAGCGAACAGAAGCATCCCTGAAATCGTTCAGTCAACTTTGATCAAACGTCCTCGCAAATGCTTCCGACCGCTGACGCGGCAACGGTTGCGGACAACCGTTGCTACCCATCATCAGAAGTGCATGGCCAGCTTCTGATGGCACTCGTCCTCTGCTAAGCTGGGTGGATGCTGAATGTTTCATCCAGAGATGGGGATCGGGAGATCGATTGGGGGCGGACGTCGGGTGACTATGCCGAGTGGCGGCCTGATTATCCGGCGAAGTTCTATGACCGATTGGCAGAGCAGGGGATTGGGTTGCCGGGGCAGCGGATTCTTGACCTCGGCACGGGGGTCGGGTTTTTGGCGCTGAACTTTGCGCGGCAAGGAGCGATCGTCACGGGAGTGGATGTCGCGGAGGGGCAGATTGTTCAGGCTTGCGAGACGGCACGCGGTGAGGGACTCAACATCGATTTTCGTATCGCGCCGGCGGAAGAGACGGGGTTGCCGGATGACGCGTTCGACGTGGTGACTGCCAGTCAGTGCTGGATCTACTTTGATCACCAACGGGCAATCGCAGAGGTCAAGCGGTTGCTGCGACCTGACGGCGTGCTCATGCTGTGCCACTTCTGCTGGCTGCCGCGTGCGGATGCGGTTGCACAGACGTCGGAGCAGCTCGTGCTCAAACACAATCCGGACTGGTCTGCGAGCGACTGGTCGGGGGAGATCCCCGAGATGCCTGCGTCACTGGCAGGGCACTTCGACAAGGTGGAAGGGTTTGTGTTCGATACACCTGTTCCGTTCACGCGGGAGGGCTGGCGAGGGCGGATTCGAGCGTGCCGCGGAGTAGGGGCAGCGTTGTCCGTGCCCGAGGTCGAGACGTTTGACCGCGAGCATGCGGAGTTGTTAGAGGAGATCACCACGCCGGAGTTCACGGTGCTGCATCGGGTGGACTGTTTCATCATGAAGCCGATTGAGGATTGATCACACAGACGTGACCCACGGGGCGTGGCTACTGGGATTGGGGAGGGCACAGATGATTCCGCGGGTGTTAGAGCCGGAGGTGATGGACTCGCCGGAGGAGGCGGCGGACTATGACGCGATGGATCACTCGGAGGTCAACCGCGTGTTCGTCGATGATTTGTTACACGCAATGTCCGAACAGCGAAGCACCCCGGCTGCTTTGGAGCAGCCGGGGTGCTGGCCATCGGTGCTTGATGTGGGAACCGGGACGGCGCTGATTCCGATTGAGTTGTGTCAGCGGGATGAATTCGACGGCAACGTGATTGCAGTCGATCTGGCGGAGGAGATGCTCAAACTGGCGAAACTGAACATCGCAGAACTCGGGCTGAGTGAACGGGTGCGGTGCGAGATGGTCGATGGAAAGTCGCTGCCGTTCGAGCCGGGCGAGTTTGACGTGGTCATATCCAACAGCATCGTGCATCACATTCCGGAGCCGTTCGAGGTGCTGCGAGAGATGCGGCGGGTCGTCGAGCCGGATGGGCTGCTGTTCATCCGCGACCTATTGCGACCGGAGACTGGGGACGAGGTCGAGCGGCTTGTGGAGTTGCATGCGAGCGGTGAGTCGCCACGGGCTCAGCAGCTGTTTCGACAGTCACTGCACGCGGCGTTGACGGTCGCGGAAATGGCTGAGTTGGCAGCGGATGTGGGCCTGCCGGAGGGCAGTGTGACGCAGACGAGTGATCGTCACTGGACTCTGATGGCGAGCGGGTGATCGTAGCCGACCTTCGCCAGAAGGCGGCTGGCCGGAAGGGCCCCCCCACTTTCCGCCGTTTGGCGACGACGGGCTACCTCCGACCAAGCGAATATCCAAGTACGAAGTCAACCAAAGGCACTGCTGGACAAGCCAGCAGTGGCACCCAATGTGGGTGAGTGATCCGATTGAAACGATTGTAGCGGTGGACATCCGGCCGCAGGGGTTGCGCGGGCTTCGTGGTCTCTTTAACCGGTAGTGTTTCACGTGAAACACTCTTTTGCTCATTTTGCCTGATTGTGATTGTCGATGAACTGATCGCAAGACCCCCAGTTCAACAATCGGCAGTTAACGCCGGTCAGGAGGTGACGTCATGTCACGCCCCATTCAACGCCAAAACATGGACATTGCAGGCAATCGACTCGCCATTGAGCGGTTGCGCTGTGAGGTCGCGATGCTGCGGCGGGACATCGACCTATACGGACGGCTATATTCGTCATGGCAATCAACACGCAGGCAACGGGATGCAAACGCCGAGGTGCGATTCCATCTCATCGAGGCCCAGCTTGCCCGCCTTCCGGCTGTCAGTACGATGAAGGGACCGTCCATTCGTCCACCTACTGCGTCACGAGCGGCCCGGGCGGTCGTGATCCCGATCTCAGCGTATCGTGCCTGATGCCTCCAACCCCTGAACCTGACGAGCGGCCATCTCCCCCGGTGGCCGCTCGTCAAACACAATTCCTCGAAGTCATCAGCCGGGACGAAGCCGAGCGACGATTTCACCACCACTTGACGCTGAAGCCGCTGGGGAGCGAATCCCTTCCGCTCCTCGCGGCTCTGCGGCAAGTCCTGGCTGAGGACGTGATCTCAGTCGTCGACGTGCCTTCGTTCGATCGCTCGAACGTCGATGGTTTTGCGCTGATCGCTGCCGACACAATTGGCGCGGACGAGGAATCGCCACGCCGACTCACGCTCAACGGCGAAGTGCTCTCCCCCGGTGTGCGACCGGGAACGACCGTGACGTCCGGCAAGGTGACGACGATCGCCACCGGAGGCATGCTGCCGCGCGGTGCTGATGCGGTCCTGATGGTTGAACACTCGGACGTCTCTGACGATGGGCAAACTCTCTATGTCCATCGGAACATTGCCGCCGGCGAGAATGTGACCTTCGCCGGCACAGACATCGCAAAAGGCGAGACGGTGCTTCGTGCGGGTCAATTCCTGACGTCGCGGGAATTAGGCGTGCTCGCAGCGATCGGCTGTGAGACGGTGCAGGTCTATCGTCGGCCGCGCGTGGCTATTCTGTCCACGGGGGATGAGATTATCGCGCCGGGACAGCCGTTACCGGTCGGAAGTGTTTACGACTCAAACGCGGCCATCATCGGCGCGGCCGTCGAGGAGTTGGGGGGCGAGCCGATTCAACTGGGCGTCGTTCCGGATAACGAGCCACAACTGGAAGCAGCCGTTCGTGAGGCCATGCAACACGATATGGTGTTGCTGTCCGGCGGAACGTCCAAAGGAGCAGGGGATCTGTCGTATCGCATCGTGTCACGACTTGGACAACCGGGGATCGTCGCTCACGGCGTCGCATTGAAGCCAGGCAAGCCGATCTGTATGGCCGTGTGTGACGGCACGCCGGTCGTGATCCTGCCGGGGTTCCCGACGTCTGCGATCTTCACCTTTCATGAGTTTGTGGCTCCGGTGATTCGTGCGTTCGCTGGTCGACCGATCGAGCAACGAAACACTGTCCGGGCAACTCTGCCGATGCGGGTGAATTCGCAGCGGGGGCGGACGGAGTATGTTTTGGTCTCGCTGATGGAAGGGGTCAGTCCCCTTTTCGGAAGCGACACCGGTGAGTCCGGCGTTGCCACAGGGTCGGAAAAGGGGACAGACCCCGAGATCGTTGCTTATCCGATCGGCAAGGGGTCAGGATCGGTGACGACGTTCTCTCAGGCCGACGGATTCATCACGATCGATCAAAAAACTGAAATGCTCGACGCAGGGAGCGAGGTCGAAGTAACACTGATCGATGCGGAGATTAAACCGGCTGACCTGTATGTCGTCACGAGCCACTGCGTCGGCTTCGACTATTTGCTGTCACTCGTGCAGCGACGGGGCTTCACTGTGAAGGTGATGACGGTTGGCAGCACGGGAGCATTGGCTGCGGCCAAACGGGCCGAGTGTGACATCGCGGGGATTCACCTGATGGACCCGGAGTCGGGTCAGTACAACTCGCCCTTCATTGCGGATAATGACGCCGTCGAGTTGGTGTCCGGTTACGGACGAATGCAGTGCATCGTGTTTCGCGAAGGGGATGCGCGGTTCGCGGGAAAGTCGATCGGCGACGCAATCACCTCCGCGTTAATTGAAGCTGAGTGCCGGATGGTCAATCGCAACCCGGGGAGTGGCACGCGGATACTGACTGACCGGTTAATTCACGATCACAGCGAAACCGCAAGCGGGGCGCCGGCTGGATATGGCGTGCAGGTGAAGTCACACAATGCGGTCTGTGCAGCGGTGAAGGATGGCCGGGCCGATTGGGGCATTGCGATCGAGACCGTTGCCTCCAGTTATGGACTCGCGACGATCCCCGTGCAGGAAGAACGGTTTGATTTTGTGATTCCAAACGCCAGACGAGACCGCCCTGCAGTGCGCGCGTTTGTGGAGTTGTTGGGTGACGAGACCGTAAGTGAGCAGTTGGAATCGATGGGGTTTGCCGTGCGAAGCGCTCCCGTTGGTCGCGGCTAAACTCTTCGAAGGCGTTGGATAACGTCACGCTTCGCTGGGCGTCTCGTCTTCCGGCTCTTCGCCTGAGATGTTTGCTGACTGTTTTGCAGAGGCGAGCGTATAGAGTGGGTTGCTTCCCATTTTCTCTTCGCACTTGGGGCACTTGGTCTTGGCGATGCTCTTGCCGGCTTTGCCACCGAGTTTCTCTTTGGCACGGGCGTCCTCACTAACGGCGATGCCACACGCAGTGCAGAGCCATCCCGCGAGCACGACCTCGATCTCAGGGTCAGCCTCGTAGTAAGCAAGGCCTTCGAGGGCACGGATTTTCACATCACTGAAATGACACTTGTGCTCGTTGAACGTGTCGGTCAACGGGATGTCCATGTTGTGACCGAACTCGCCCATGGAGTACATCGAGCCAAGAATCTCAGCGAATTCGCGGAACTTGGTCAGCGCGAATGACAGATACTGCGCCTGATCCCCCGCTTCAATAAGCGGAAGTTGCACCGCGATGCGTCCGGTGCCGAACACGGGAATGCCAGCGAACAGCGACTCTGTGAGTGATGCGGCCGGTTGCACGATGCGAAGTTCCGCGACTTGATCCGCAGTGTATTCCGTCTTCTCACCGACAGGAGCATCCCCCACCGCCTTGCCAGCCCGGAAGTGCTCAAGCAATTTGGTTGTTGGGTCAACCTCGTCCGCGTCTCCCTTACTCTTCCCACTTCCAAACAGCCCTGCCTTCTTGGCGACGGGCAATGTCGCGACAAGCATGCTCTCGTCTGCGAATCCGACTTCCACCGGTACGAACTCGCCCGCCATGCTGTCGGCCTTGAGCTTCAGCTTTTCGGGATTCAGTGTGTGCCGATTCACAGCCGACATCCAGCGTTGATAGATCCCTGCAGAAAGGTGCTTTGGCCCGGCATCCGCCTCACCAGACTCAGCAGCTTCTTGCTTGGCCTTGGCGATCGCGGCAAGTTTGTCGAGCAAGCTGATGCGGACCCGGGTGGAAGCCTTGAACGTGAAACGACGCAACTCACCGGTCCGCTCATCGCGCACCTGAATGCGGCATCCCTTCGGAGCCTCGATCAGGAATCCATCGCGAATCGCTTTCACACCTTCAATCGACATGCCCCGATCGGCCTGTCGCTTGCCTCGCTCCTGTTCCTCCTGAGCCGCCAGTTCGAGCAGAGCATCTCCCCCCGTCGCGATCGAGTGGGCGACCTCATCTCCGCCCGCGCTCTCACGTTCCACTTTGTCTGATGCCGCCGGGTCGGTCCCGTCGCCATCGCCTGTCCCCGCGTTGTCCGTTTCTTCGGCGGGCGTCGATGTCTCGTCGGCCGCGACGGTCTCCGGCTCCGGCTCATCTTGGATCATGGGAATCTCGGCAGCCGGTGTCGCGTTCGAGAGAGCACCTCCGGCCAGTTCAAAATCGCCGCCGTCGCTCTGAGCCCGCCTGCCGCTCCCCTTTGACATGAGTGCGTCGAGATCAGCCGGCCCCTCATCTGCGGTTGCGGGGCTGTAGATGATCTTCTGCGGACGCGACTGAATCTTCTGAAACTTTTCCTCGACCTCCGGACGCAGAAATCCGCCGCAATTCCAACATCGCACGAGGCCTTCGCGAACGTCCTCGCCGCAATCGGGACAAGGGAACTCCCCGGAGCCGCCGCTGGTCAGCGTTGCTGAAGTGTTTGATTCCGCCATCTCTTCGATTTTCTGCCCGCTGAAACCGCTGGCTCAGTCGTATGTGTCTGTGGGAGACCGTCGCACGCCGCTTTGGTCAGCCTCGTTTCCGGCTTTAACCGAGTGTAACATGCCAAATGACAGATTACAGCCGCGTTTCAGCAGGGTCGACCGCTGGGGCGGATCAGGCCCGCACGATCCAATCCATCCGGAAATGTCGCTCCAACACAACATTCGCTCCTGTCGAACCCCACTCCGACTGGCATTCACTCGCCGGATTCTGCCTACCCGCCACGTGTCGCTGACTTGTAAAGCCGCCAGAGACTGATTCCATCTTGCCCGCAGCACTCTCACAATCGTTTCGAGAGCAACTCTCCGCCCTGAACCGGAATCAGGATCGATACGTCGCCGATCTGGTCAGCCTGATCCTCACAACCGCTCAACAGTCGGGAGCAAGTGATGTCCATCTGGTGCCGGACCGGGACGGAATCCACATGGACTGGCGGATCGACGGCGTACTCCAGTCCATCGCCCACATTCCTGACGTGGCGACCAACGTCATCGCCCGGCTGAAGGTGCTGTCTCAGCTGCTGACCTATCGCACGGATGTCCCGCAGGAGGGGCGAATCATCGAGCCGCTGGACGCGGGTCGCAAGAGTGACGTCAGCGGTGATCAGGCTGCTCTTCCACAGATCGAGATGAGAGTCAGCACGTTTCCGACTCTGCACGGTGAAAAGGCGGTCGTGCGACTCTTTGTCGGATCCGGTCAATATCGTCGACTCAGCGATCTTGGCATGCCGACCTCGACCGACTCGCAGTGGCGACAACTCCTCACGACCACTCATGGCGTACTCCTGATTTCCGGGCCGGCGGGCAGCGGCAAGACGACGACTCTGTATGCCTCGCTGCGAGAGATCATGCACGAGTCTCCCGAACGGAGGAGTATCGTCACTCTGGAAGATCCGATTGAGGCGGAGGTGCCGGGAATCACACAGTCGCAAGTCAATGTCACTGCCGGATTCGACTATGCACGCGGCCTGCGATCCTTACTGCGACAGGACCCCGAAGTCATCATGGTCGGAGAGATCCGAGATCGTGAGACGGCAGAGACCTCGTTTCAGGCTTCGCTGTCGGGCAATCTGGTGCTGACGTCGTTCCATGCGGGTTCCTCCTCGGAAGCGATCAGCCGCGTCAGCGACCTCGGCGTCGAACCATATCTGCTACGAAGTGGGCTGCTGGGCATTTTGAGTCAACGCCTGCTTCGTCGCCTGTGTGCATGTGCGTCCCCCGGGCAGGACCCCGATGATGCCTTGGGTTTGAGGGTCGAACGATTCCAACTTCCTGTCGGATGCGAGCAATGCAATGGAACCGGCTACTCCGGGCGACTGCTCCTCGCCGAGTTGCTCGATCCCCGCCAGGGCGACATTGGGCGGGGGATCCTGTCACGTGCCGATGCTGATGAAATCGAACAACATGCCACGGCAGCCGGAATGAGAACACTGTTCACTCAAGCATGCGAGGCTGTCGACACTGGAGACACAAGTTCGGCCGAGGTGCGTCGCTTGTTCCCGTCAGCGAGCGGATACGTCGATCCCTCGTAGAAATCGACGATGAAAACACATCGGCCAGAAATGCAATCACGGAGAGCGAAACGAACATGATCCGGTACGGAAGATGCCAGCGTGATGATCGTCGCCCTCCACAATCAGAGAACTTACGTCCCCAGCTCGCCTTCACACTGATTGAACTGCTGGTCGTCATGGCGATTATCGCGATCCTGGTCGCATTGTTGTTGCCCGCTGTTCAACAGGCACGAGAGGCAGCACGTCGAACGCAATGCAGGAACAATCTCAAACAACTCGCACTGGCGATGCAAACGTATTACGACCAGTTCGACATGTTTCCCGCCGGGACCGTCAATCTGGACGGCCCCATTCGCAACGAGCCCTCCGGGTATCACCACAACTGGATCATTGCCTTGCTTCCGCATCTCGGGCAACGTCCGCTCGCGGAGACGATCGACACGCAAGTGGGCGTGTACGATGCAGCAAATCTGGATGCCCGCAAGGTGCACATCGACGTGCTGAACTGCCCGTCCGCTGCTGGGCCCTCGCATGGTTCGTCGACGGGCGAGTCAATCAATCCCGCGTTGACCTGCTACGCTGGGTCACATCATGCGACCGAGGCCCCAATCGACGTCGACAACAATGGCGTGTTGTTTCTCAACAGCTTCCTGAGGACCCACGCGATCGAAGACGGCACCGCGTACACTTTCGCCATTGGCGAATTCAATCGGGCCGAAGACGATCTTGGCTGGGCATCGGGCACTAGAACAACGTTGCGGAACTGCGGACGAATGATCAACACCACCCCCTATGGGCGTGCCTATTACGGTTTGCCACCTGATCCGAGTGACTCGCCCGATGACATTTCGTCGTATTTGCGCGGCAACGCGTTCGAGCAAAATGCCTTCGCCAGCGAGCAGCAGCAACTTCCACCAGAGAAACGCAACCTCCTCGTCGGCGGTTTCGGCAGCTATCACGCTGGCGGGACACAGTTCGCGTATTGTGACGGGTCGGTCAGATTCATCGCGGAGAACATCAGCCCTGCACTCTATGAAAATCTCGGGCACCGTGCCGACCACGAGCTGGTTCAGGATTACTGATCGGGCATCGCATCATCTCAACTGTCTTGACCAGTTCACGTACTCGCCCCGGCAATCGTCGGGGCTGATGAACTTCTTCCAGACCAGCCGTCCGCGAAAACCGTACTGTTTGCCGGTCTCGACCTTTTGGATGACGTATTGAAAGTCCCACGCAGGCCGTTTCCGGGTCTCGTCGACCTTGAACTTGAACAGACTCATCCGCATCTCGTTTTCAGCCGTGTGAGCGCGGTCGAACATCAAAATGAGCGTCATTTCATGGTCCGCCAGTCCGTAGTAAAATGGCTCGGTGAATCGCGGCCAGTCATAGCTCCACGAGTTCAACCGGAACGTGACTGCATCGTCATAGGCGAGTGCTGATGCGTCGATGTGCCGGTACGTTCCGCCCGTGTTCCAATCGACGTGGCCCGGCGGAGCGTCAGCCCGGATCCACGCCTCCTCGCCCCCCTCCGCAGCGATTCCGCGAAAGTGCAGAGCTTCGACCGTCACCTCATTCATGTAGTTCGCAAAGAACAACGAGGCCCAACCTCGCTCACCAAACAGTGACGCATCCTCCGGAGTACAACGAAACTCAAAGTCGATGGAGTGCGGCTCGACGACGGTGTAGGTCAGCGTGCTCGCCATCCGCCACGGGCTATCCTCTGCCTTGCGGACGAGTTGCACCGATTTTCCGTCCGGCAAGCGATGCAGCGTGTACGTCCCTTTGCGCGGGGTGAACTTGTTGTGTTCACTCTCATGCCCGGAGATGATGTGTTCGAAGTTCAACCCTGCTGAGGACCCGCGCCCGTCGGGATCGTACGCATCGTATCTCGATGCGTGCTTCACGTTGAACAATGACTGCACACCACTCAACACGCCCGGCGACTGCGAGTTGTCCTGAAAGGTGGCCGACAGTTCACCAACATCAATTTGGATCGTCTCGACGGTCGGTCGCGTACGCTCGGAAACGGCGGTGTCATCGCCGGGCGTCCACCAGTCATCAAGCAGTGCTCGCATGCGGCGGACTGTCTCAGTGTGGGCAGGGTGACCGATCAGATTCGTTGTCTCGTCCGTATCGGACGCGACGTTGAACAGTGCATCACCCTCAAGATAGCTCCGCCACGGCGGCTGGCCGTCGTGTGAGTGGGAAACGATCAGTTTCATGTCCCCCTGCCGCACGAATCGGTAGGCGATGTCCCGAGACGGATGTCCGATCGACGTCGCATCGCCGGGGTAGATCTCGCCGAAGACGGCCCGGTCCGGATCAAGAGACTGCTCACCTCGCGCACTCGGCAGGAGGTCGACCCCCGGCAGCGAGAGATCATGAGAGTCGATACCTGCTGCCGCGAGCAATGTCGGCATCACATCGACACTGCTAACCAGTTCGCCATGAGTCGCAGGTGCCACATGCCCGTCCCAGCGGATGAGAATGGGCGTCCGCACCCCCGCATCGAACGGGGACCGTTTGGTCCGATGATCCGGAGCGAAGTCACTGCCGGCCCGCCTGGTGTCCGGCTTCCAACCATTGTCCGACACGAACAGGAACAGAGTCCGCTCAGCCATGCCCCGCTGCTCGATCATTTGCACAAGCTGTCCCACCGTGTGATCAAACTGAGCAATCGAGGCATAGTACGGCTTGAGATGCACTGCGATCTCCGGGTCGTCCTCGAATGGCTGCATGAAGTCTGCCGGTGAGTCGTGCGGCGTGTGCGGCAGGAAAGCGGCATACCACACGAGAAACGGCGTCTCGCCACAATCGTCAATGAATTCCTCGATCGGCCGCATGGTCTCACGCCCGATTGCCAGTCCATGATCCCCATTCCCGTGTGCGACGACGTCTCCATTGGCGAGTGTGAGGTTCCCATACTTCGACCCCGGCGACGGACGTGCGATGGTCATCCCCTCGGTGAAGCCCGCGTTCCGCCAGTGTCCCTCCCAATGTTTGCCTGTCTGCAGACACCGGTAGCCATGCTCCGCCAGCAGTCGAGGCAGCGTTGGCACCGACTCAATCAGCACCATTGCCCGCTCTCGCAATGCATTGAACCGCTCAACCGTCATCGACTCATCCTTCGCCAGCTTCGAGAAGCCGGGCGGCGGATGATTGAAGTGAATCCCGTGCTGATGGGGATACAGGCCGGTCAGCAGAGTCGCCAGCGATGGTCGACAGACACTCGTCGGCAGATAGCCATTCACATACCGAGCCGACATCGACGCCAGCCGGTCTAGCTGCGGCGTCCGCACATGAGGGTTTCCCATGAACCCGAAGTCATCCCACCCCTGATCATCGGCCACGATCAGCACGATGTTCGGTCGTCGCGCATCATTCGCGACCACAAACGAACACATGCCGATTCCCAGCACGAACGCCAGTGCGGTCAGCCTCATGGCTTGGCCCGCTTCATCTCACCCGTCATGAACGTGATCCATTTGCCATCCTTGCCCATGATCTCTGACGTGGTAAGAATGCGGTCGGGCGACTCGAATTCATAGCTGTCCCTGTATTTCGCCGTCTCTCCTGTGGTGATGTAGCTGGGGCCCTCTGCCTCAAGCACCAGTTTCTTTCCCGATTCGTCAACTGTTCCCTCGTAGTGCCACAGATGGTTCGTCATTGAGTCGACCCAGGACCCCACGTACTTTGCTTTGGCAGGTTCGTAGCCGATCGTCTGCACGGCATTGAAGGTTTGGCCTCCCATGTCGCCGTGCATGTCGTTCACGATCCAGAAGCCTCCCAGCATTCGTGACTTCATGGTCCCCGGACACTCCATCGCCGGCACCCCCTCCATCGGCACCGTCTTCGAAAGCGACGTCCAGTCCCCCGCAAACTGTTTGAGCCACTCATGCTCTTTCTGTGGACTCGGAAAGTTGGGTTCCTGCGACCCAGCAGTCGTCACAGTCAATGTCAGCAGGACGGCAGCACTCAACAGCCATTTCATGGGTCAGCATTCCTCAACTGGAGATTCACCGAGATGGTTTCATGCACCATCTCCAGTATGACACATGACGGAATGCAATGCATGCACATCGCCGCAGAGCAAGCAGCAGGAAGTCGATGTCTGATCGGTCAACGACCCGTTCACGATGTCCTCAATCATTAGCCGAGGTACCGACAATCTGATCACCGATCACCCCGACCTCGCCGGCCGCGTCCTCGCTGAGCGTGCGGAGATGAGCCCCGTCGAACGAATTCTGGTAGAACTTGCGTTCCTGTTTGGTGCTTCCATTCCTACCTCAGAACAATAGAAACTCCGGCGAAAGCAATCGGCGGATTCGAGAATCAGACTCATGACACAATCGGTGACAATCACTTCGCCCGTGGATGGTTCGCTCCTGGCCGAGCGTCCGTATGCGACACCCGTGGACATCGAAACCACACTTACCGAAGCTCAAGCCGCACAGAGACAATGGCGACGCACATCTCTCGACGAGCGGGCTCGATATTGCACGGCGGCCGTTGATGCCATGCTGGCGATGGCGGACGAGATTGTCCCCGAACTTGCAAAGCAGATGGGACGCCCCGTTAAGTATGGCCGAGGTGAACTGGGCGGCTTCGAGGAACGGGCGCGACACATGATCGAGATTGCCCCTGAATCCCTGGCCGATCATGTGCCGACGCAGCGTGAAGGCTTTCGACGCTTCATTCGCCGCGAACCGCTCGGCACCGTGTTTGTCATCGCCCCGTGGAACTTCCCTTACCTCACCGCTGTCAATTCGATCATCCCCGCATTGATGGCCGGGAACGCGGTGATCCTCAAACACGCAGCTCAAACACTACTCGTTGGCGAACGATTTCAGGCCGCTTTCGATCAGGCCGAATTGCCACAAGGTCTGTTCCGCAATCTGGTGCTTTCCCACGAGGCGACGGCCGACATTGTTCAGTCGGGCAAGATCCAGCAGGTCAACTTCACCGGATCGGTCAAAGCGGGCAAGGCGATTGAGTCATCAGCCGCTGGCCTGTTCCTGGGGATGGGCCTCGAACTGGGTGGCAAGGACCCGGCCTATGTCCGCAGCGATGCTGATCTCGATTTCGCCATCGAAAACATCGCTGACGGGGCATTCTTCAACTCGGGGCAATCCTGCTGTGCGGTGGAACGCGTTTACGTGCAGGAGAGTCACTTCGACCAGATCGCCAACGGACTGGCAGAGACAGCGTGCAAGCTCGTCCTCGGCGATCCGCTTGATCCGCTAACAACACTCGGTCCGATGGTGCGCGGGACCGCAGCAGACTTCGTCCGCAAACAGATACACGACGCCGTCGAGCAGGGGGCGCGTTGTCTGGTCCCGGCTGAGGCATTCGCTGCCGATCAGCCCGGCTCGCCTTACCTCGCTCCGCAAGTGCTCGTCGACGTCAATCACGAGATGGACATTATGAGCGAGGAGTCATTTGGCCCGGTCGTGGGGGTGATGCCTGTTCGCTCGGACGAAGAGGCCATCCAGTTGATGAATGACAGCCCGTATGGCCTGAGCGCCTCGATCTGGACACAAGACATGACCGCTGCCGAACGCATCGGAGGCGAACTCGAAACGGGCACCGTCTTCATGAACCGCTGCGACTACCTCGACCCGGCCCTCGCCTGGACCGGCGTCAAGAATACCGGCCGAGGCATTACCCTCTCCGCCCTCGGCTACTCGACTCTCACCCGCGCCAAGTCTTTCCACCTACGTGACCTGAATGAGAAACAGAGCGGAACGAACTGAGAATCTCATTGTTGTCCCCATCGGCGAAACGGTTGAGCAGACGACCGCAGTTGTGGTTCGACAAGAGCTCTACCTTCGAAAAATGAAGTAAGCCGCCCCAGCGATACAGCATGATGCCCACAAGTAATCGAGGGTCATTCGTTCCTTCATGTAGAACAACGTGAACGGAACAAATACCGACAAGGCGATCACCTCTTGCAGGATTTTCAACTGCCCGAGGTTCATCACCGAATGACCGGCCCGATTTGCGGGAACCTGCAGCAGGTATTCGAAGAATGCGATCCCCCAGCTCACCAGGACGGCCACAATCCATGGTTTCGCAGAGAGATGCTTCAAATGGGCATACCATGCAAACGTCATGAACACATTGCTGCACATCAGCAGTGCGATCGTCAAGAAGTGCGTTCCCAAGACAGGATCACTCACACCCAGGAGATGGTTTGGGCGACAGGCAATCACCACCGCCATACATGTTCGCCCGGAACAGTCGACGGATTCTAGGAGCGGATGCCAACGTTGTCACGCAGCTCGCAGGAACCGCCCCGTGCAACTCATCGGACACACCTGAAACAAGGACTTGGCTCTCGTCGACTGGCACAAACCGGCATCGGTTTGCAACACTATCAGTTGAGCTTTTCTCTCCCTGAATAAATGGATTCAACTGATGAACATCTCGAAACTGTGTACTGTTGTTGTCCTGGCCCTTTGCTTGGCTGTCACCTCCTTCAATACGTCTTCTGCGGACGATGCGAAATGGAAGTCTTTGTTCGACGGCAAATCGCTTGATGGCTGGGAGAAGGTCGGTTCCGAAGAGAGCGTCTGGACGATCGAGGACGGCACCATGACCGGATCAGGACCGGGATCAATGCTCGTCTGCACCGATGGTCCCTACAAAAACTTCCGCTACCGGGCAGAGGTCAAGATCAGCGACGGCGGCAACTCCGGTCTGTACTTCCGCACGACCCGCAAGCCGAGTTTTGCAGACGGCTATGAAGCCCAGATCGACAGCACGCACCGAGATCCGATCCGCACCGGGTCGCTGTACGGGTTCTGCCATGTCTACAAGCAACTCGTAAAGCCCGACACGTGGTTCACCTACGAGATCGAGGTGCGTGACGACGTGTGGCGCGGGCGTGAGATGACCCGCATCAAGATCACCGTCGACGGCGACGAACTCTACGAGTACATGGACTTCGAACGGACCTTCAAGGATGGCTACTTCGCCTTCCAGCACCACGATCCGGGGAGCAAAGTGAACATCCGTAAGGTCGAAGTCATGTCGCTAGCCGATTGACCTGTCGCTGACCTTGCCACGCCCCCACTCCTGATTCGCCTCACTTCAGAAGGACACCACGATGTCACGTCTTGCAGCCGCGCTGTTGCTGTCAGTCTCGATCACTCCGGTCTTGGCTGATGACCCGGGGTTTGTTGACCTCTTCAACGGGAAGAATCTCGACGGATGGACACAGCGGAACGGAACCGCGACCTATCGCGTCGAGGGGGACATGATCGTCGGCAAGACATCCGAGGGGAGTCCCAATTCGTTCCTCTGTTCTGACAAGCTGTATGGCGACTTTGAACTCATGTTCGACGTGAAGTGCGACTCGGAACTCAACTCGGGTGTGCAGATTCGATCGCAGAGCAAGGGGGACGTGCCGGAAGGGCGCGTGAATGGCCCACAGGTCGAGATCGCGACCAACGGCACAGCGGGGTATGTCTACGGTGAAGCAGCCGGGGGATGGATGACGCCCGACGACGTCCGCAAACCGCATGACTACTTCAAGGACGGCGAATGGAACTCGTATCACGTCGTCGCCTTCGGCAATCACATCGAGACATGGATCAACGGTCATCCCGTCTCCGATCTCGTTCACGAAGAGCGTTACCAGTCGCATCCGAAGGGATTCATTGGCCTGCAGGTTCACGGTATTGGAGCCGGAACGGGTCCGTACGAGGTCCGCTGGAAGAATCTCAAACTGAGGGACCTCGCAAAGTTCACCTCGCTTTACAACGGCAAGGACCTGACCGGCTGGAAGACGACCGGCAACTGGTTACCGCAGGAAGACGGCTCACTACTCATTCAACCTCGCGACGGCGAAAAGGGCTGGGAGCGGTACGATGCCTACCTCTGGTCCGAAAAGAAGTACGGAGACTTCGTGCTTGACGTCGAATACGCCTATCCGCCGGGTGGCAACAGCGGTGTGTACTTCCGCGTGGGTGACCGAAACGATCCGGTCAAACAGGGGATCGAAGCACAGATCCTCGACTGCTCCGACCATCAAGGGGACCTGACCGCTCACGATCACGGAGGCGTCATCGGCACCTCGCCCCCCTCAGAGAACATGTCACGACCACCGCACGAGTGGAACCGCATGGTTGTGACCTGTATCGGCAGTCATCTCCAAGTGGAGTTGAACGGCACACAGATCGTCGACACGCAACTCGACAAGGGAGCCATGAAGGACCGACCACTCAAGGGCTACATCGGCTTCCAGGATCACGGCCAGCCGAACGACATCAAGTTCCGCAACATCCGCGTTCGTGAAGTCAGCAAGTAGCAGCGATCGAGTTTCGGCGGCAAACGACTGCCACGGTCAGCATCGCCCTTGTGGGAAGGGAGTCGCTGGGAGTACCGACAATGTTTCGTTCCGCAGAATCGGTTGATCAGCCTCCGCGACGATGGTCATCACACAGGAAACTCCTCTTCAAACTGGCGATCGTTCTCGCAACGATTGCCGCGATTGAAGTGAGTTGCCTGCTCATTCTCATCTTTCGATACGGCTCCCCTTCGTCGATTCGTGACAAACGCAGAAGCGTTGCAGCGTCAACACCCGAGTCGCATGCGGTTGATGTTGACCTTCCGATGATCCTGCATCCCTACCAGGGAGCGATCCTGAAGCCAATCCCCCCCGAGACCAGCGATGAGGAAAGTCACCCGTCGTCGGTCAGCGTATTCGGATTCTTCGATGAACGTTCCCCCATCCACAAACGATCCGACGGTGACTTACTCGTTGCCGTTGTTGGCGGTTCGGTTGCGAGAGAAATGACGCAGGAGGCAGGCGACGTCCTGCGCCGCGAGTTGGCGAGCATTCCCGAATACGAAGAGCGGTCCATCACCATCATTCCGCTCGCTGTTGACGGCTACAAACAGCCGCAGCAGTTAATGACGATCTCCTACCTGATGACGCTCGGTGCCGAGTTCGACATCGTGATCAACCTCGACGGACTGAACGAGGCCGCCCTGCCGGCGATCGACAACGTGCCAGCCGGTGTGTTCACCGCCTTCCCCAGGCAATGGGGGACTCTGGTCAATATGGCCGAAAGCATCGAAATGCAACGCCGCGTCGGTCTCGTGACCTACCTGCGACTCCAGGACCGCAACGAGGCTCGCTGGTTCGACACATGGCCCCTTCGATCGTGCCAGACAGCAACGCTCATCTGGCAGATCCGTTTCGACAGACGCCGTCAACTCATCCACCAGCAACAGGACGAAATCCGTGAACTGACCAAAACGGAAACAAACTACTGCGCGTCTGGTCCGCCGCAACAGTTCGACAACGACCAGCAGATGTACAACCACTGCATCGACCTCTGGCAGCGGTCATCGGTGTTGCTCAACTCACTCTGCGAAGGGAACGGCATTCGATACTTCCACTTCCTCCAGCCGAATCAATACCTCGCCGGCTCCAAACCAATGACCCCCAAACAGGAATCCCTCTACCGAAGGGCCAACAGCCTGTTCCGAGACCCGGTCATCAACTGCTATCCGGAAATGCGATTGAGGGGCAATGACCTCACCGCAAACGGCGTCAACTTCACCGACCTGACGCAGCTCTTCGCCCACCGCGAAGAGGAGATCTACGCCGACGACTGCTGCCACGTCAACACCCACGGCAGCACCCTCCTCGCAGAAGCCATCGCAAGCGTGATTGTCGATTCACTCAGCAACGAGTGATTTACCCATCCGTTCGCCCCCCAAGCCGACGGCTCCGCCGTCGAACAAGGCGGGACAACCTGTCCAAAGATCGTTTCAAAAGTCATCGGAACCACCCCGCGTCCTCTCGACGGCAAAGCCGTCGGCTTGAGACACACTGACATCCATCCGCATGGTTCACGATTCCCTCGCCAACCACAACTCATCACACACCACGATCACCCGAACACGGACTCGTCCCCATTCCCAAGCCGACGGCTCCGCTGTCAAACATGGCAGGACAACCCGTCCAAGCAGGGGAAACCCAACGACGTCACCCCTCACCGCGTGCCATGCTCACATCGCGCAGCAGGGTGAGCATGCCCGTGCGACGTCCGGACGTCAATCGTCAACCACAATGGTGACCGTCATCTCCGCAATCCTGTCAACGAAAGTCGGATCAATACCCTGACGGCGTCCCCTGATCGACAACCTCTACCCCTGCATGCTTGCCTGCGGCTTGATGCATGCGCAGCACTCCACATCGAAGGCATTCAGAGGGTCTGAGTCAGATTCCTGCGATCTTTTCTAGATTTGCCGAACAATGAGCGTGCAAATCCAGCCTATGGATATCAGGAAGTGTGCGGACCCCGAACGTCCCTCACTTCGCCGGTCCTGTCCGAATCACTTTGCCCCTCTCAACAGTTAGGACATCACATGAATTCATCTCAAGCAAAGTTGAAGATTCTGTTAACGGCATTTTCGATGGTTATGACTTTCAACCATCAGGTTTCCCGTGCTGAAGAGTGCTGTGCCAAGCCAGCGATTGACATTAAGAGCCACTTGGATTCTGAGATCGAGCGGCTTCGGAGTATCGAAGAGAAAAACCCCTGTCGACAATACGCAATCGCCGCTCTCACAGATCCCAAGGTACGGGACCTTTTGGAGAAGCGGATAGAGAATCCCTGCTTCCAGTATGTGGACATTTGTTGTCTGCAGACGATCGGGATCCCGGAACAGGCTCGTGTCCTGTTCAATTTCGATTGTGCACCACATTGCGTCTGTTTGGTTGATCCGCAGTTCCTGGTGATCGTCGACAAGACGGATCTGACAGTGGTCGACATCATTGATCCCTACGATGGCCCAACCCAGCCGTGCATTTCCGTTTCCGGAGGTGCGACCGGGTCATCATCTGACTGTGCTGATGGCTCCTGCTCAAACGCGGGGGGGACTGTGCCATGCCTCTCTGACACCGGCTGTGAAGAATTGGGCGTTGCTAACTACTATGCGATTCAATCCGGCAAAGACGTCTATGTCTTCGCCAGCGGTGTCCATCCCATGTCCGGCTTCAAGAACTGTCTGCTTCCCGGTCCTGAGGATATCCATCCCCCCATCCTTGAGTTCAAGATCACGCGGCCAGAAGTGGGGGCAGCCGTGGTCTCACCATTTACCGTTTGTCACACGTTTCAGGTGGAAACACCAGTGAGGTCGATCACGCTCCGCGACGCCAAAGGCCAGCACACCGTCCCGGTGCGGTACTTTCCGATGCTGACCCACCCGTGAGAACTGTTCGATTCCGTGTTGCATGAAATGATGAAGGCCCCGTTCTGTTGGCATGGTGCCGTCGACAACAGAACGGGAGCCTGATCTTTGGATCACCGAACGCGGCGATCCGCACGTCGCGACTTTGATGGCACGCACAACGTCACCACTCACCGCGTGCCATGCTCACATCGCGCAGCAGGGTGAGCATGCCCGTGCGACGTCCCGACGTCAATCGTCACTCAAGATGGTGTCCATCGTCTCCTCAATCCGGACAACATAAGCCGGTCCAACACCCAGACGGCGTCCCCCGGTCGACAACCTCCAACCCCACATGCATGACCTGCTACGTAATACAAGCATTGACTCCGGCTTCAATACCATTCGTTCCACTTTGGTCCTAGCAGTCTTGGCTTCGCAATGTCTGCGACGGAATCGAGTGCTTTATCGATCTCATTCGCAAAGTGGTCGTTCCTTGTGAAATACATGACGCCAAACACCTGCCGGTATTCCTCATCTTCCAGTTGACGTCCATTCGGTTTCTCTTGATCCGTGTACTTTTCAATCGCCCACTGAAGGTCAAAACGTCGCAATCGAACTTCCGTCATTAGCTCTGCAATGTCTTTCCCCCACAACACTTCCGCCTCAACAACGGCTTCTTCGAGATCTTTGAAAGCGTCTCGCATTACTTTCCAACGGTTTTCGTACTCATGAACCAACTGCTGGTATCGCAATCTGTCAGGTGGACAGTCGTCATCAATTGGTGCAGGACCGTAGTAGTTTCCGACCGGGTTGCGGACATGCTTAAAAGCCTCTCGGACTGCGATCGTTCCTCGAATCACCATCCGAGCGATCTCACGATCGTCTTTCCATCGCGTTTCACGTCGCCACGTGACTAGTCCTGCGAGCGCACAAAGCGACGCGGTTGCAGCAGAAACAGAGACCACAATACTCTGGATAATTTCAGAAGACACGCATTCCCCTCCTGTGGAATGGGGGCAAGACGGTAGTAATACCTGTCGGACGGGAGCGAGAACGCAGATTTCCCACATTCAGATCAAGGGAATCCCGAGAATCTGAAGCGTTTTTCAAGGTATATCGAGACACCGTATACCGTGCTTGCATCGCGTTGAACGGCAAGCATGCCTATGTGACGAGTGTGGAATTAGTTCTTCCACGCTCCATTCGCCGGTGCCTCCGGCTGGGCGTCCGGGCCAAAGTACCGCAGGGTGACGAGGGGTTCGGTACCGGTGTTTTGGTAGGTGACGCCGGATTGGGCCTTCTTCGCGGTGACGAAGACTTCGTCTTCGGTCATGGCGCCGAAGAGGATCATTACGGGGCTGTCGAGGGTGACCGACTCAATGAGGCCGCTGCCTTGGGTGGTGATGAGGGAGAAGGCGCCGCCGTCGGTGATTGTGCATTTGGCGCCAGGTTGGAGGGTGAGTTCCTTGGCGGTGAAGAGTTGCTCGCCGTCGACTTTGCCGTAGACGATCCACTTGTCGCAGTAACCGTCCCCTTCTTCGCTGACGATCGGTTCGAGGTAGTTCGAGTCCTTGTAGTTGGGGTCGACGTTCTTGTCCCAGTCGAGGGCGTCGACGAGGTATTGGTTGTCATCGTGGAACTCTTCGGGGAAGTCCTTGGTGAGCAGGGCACGCGGGACCTCGCGGCCTTCGACGAGGTTCTGGTACATGCCGAAGACGTCACTACCCCACTGCGGCTCGTAGGTGACGAGCGAGCCGGGGGCGTGCAGGACGCAGGGGGGGATGAGCCAGCCGGTGCCCGGTTTGAGGCGGTAGGCTTTGGAGAGATCGAGGATGCCGTTCTCGCCGTCGTTCCAGCGGTCGAGGCAGTCGACGACGTCCTGCTTGGTCGTGCCCGGTTCCAGTCCCATGAAGGTGTAGGGGAAATTGTTGCCGATGGCGTTCATCTGTGGCGGGAAGTAGTACGACTCGGGCTTGCCTTCCTGTCCGACGAGGGCCGCCTGCTCAGCTTTCTGGTGCATGTGGTGTGGGATGGGGCCCATGTTGTCGAAGAACTTGGAGTAAACGGGCCACTTGCCGTATTTGTCCCAGATGGCATCGCCGATGATCTCGCCCTTGAGTTCGTCGACCGCATCTCGTAGCAGGAACCTCTCGCCACCCGCGACGACGTACGAGAGACCTTCATCCCAGTTGCGATTGTCGTTGGCCGCTTCCGTCGTCGAGCCGAACCAGCGCTCATCAATGCCGCCCCGATGCATGCCGAGCGCGTAGTAGTGATCCGGATGCAACTTCAGTCGACGCCCCGGCTGCAGGAACGATCGCGGCACCCAGTTGGGAGCAAGACGCAGGATGCCATCAGTTTCAGACAAAGCAGCAGACGCAAGCGAGGCAACGTTGGACATGGTGGTTCCTTGGTGTCAGTGGTGATGAAATCTGGTGTGATTGAACTCCCAAGCCGACGGCGGAGCCGTCGGCTTGGGAGGGGTTTTGCGGTAAAGTGTTCGCAGATGGCATTCTGACTGTTGCCGCTCTCATTTTCAAAGCCGCCGGATCGGAGGTCACTCATGGCCGCGACTGCTGTGAGCTACACGTATCGCTACCCGTTTGAGTCTTCCATCGAATCCGAGTCCGCGACACCTCAGATGCGGCTGGCGACTTCGCTGGATGAGACGTCGGACGACTTGTTCTTCGACGGGCGACTACGACAGCCGGCGGTGGTCGGCAAGATGCTGACCGTGCTTTGCGATATCGTGCGGACGAGGTTCTATCAACGGTTCGATCCTCTCGTCCTCGACCCGGTGGTCACCAGCGGCGGAGGCATGCTGCGGTTTGAAGGTTTCAGCAGTTGTTGCGGCGTGTACGCCCGTGTCGATCTGCCCCCCGCTGCATTCGACGTCGACCTGCGGGGCAAGGGGACGACCAATGTCGACTTCAACGATCCGATGCGGGCCGCTCTGCGTCGACTGACCGATCGGGACGAGGCGAGCTTTCAGGTCGGGGGCGAAGGGGTCACGCTCACGACGGGTGAGCAACAGATCATCGAGCGGAAGGTCAAGTTGCCCGTCCGCTGGGTGAAGGGGTTCTGCGAAGTGCAGGCGTATCAGCCGCGGCTCGTCCCGCAGCTCGAACTCACGCCGACCGAAGCTCGTGACGTGATGAAGTCGCTTCCCAAGGGGAACTCACGGACCGGGTCGTTCATCACCAAGACAGGCCGCGCGTACCGGGCATCACCCCGACAGAAGCCGGGGAGCGTGCGTGTCGAAGGGGCCGACCGCGTGCGGGCATTGGAGCCGCTGTTGCCCGTTGCCAAGTCGGTCCGCGTCTGGTACGACGAGGATGCTCAGACGAGTGGCTGGGAAATCGACACCGACGTCGGACGGCTGTTCGCTCTCATCAGCCCGGAGCTTAACCGGGGCTTCTCCGGCGAAGGGCAGATGCTCGAACGTCTCGCAGTCGGCGACTGGCAGGATGCACTACCGCGTGTGGCCGACTCGCTCAACTGGCAGTCACACATCGCCCCGTCGGATGTCGCGAAGGCAGCCGAGGTCAGCGAGCGGGAGGTCGAAGCGGCCCTGGCCATTCTCGGAGCGCGTGGCCTGGCCGGGTTCGATGTGACGTCAGGGCAATACTTCCATCGTGTGTTGCCGTTCGATCTGGAGAAGGTCGAGCAACTCCAACCTCGCCTGAAGAACGCCCGCAAACTGGTCGAGCGAGTCGAGGTACTCAGTCAGGACGGCCCGGACGTCGA
>JAGQPX010000077.1 GCA_020426505.1 Planctomycetaceae bacterium
TCCTCCCCAGGGTGTGAACGGTTACGCTTTCTTCTGTGAGTAGAAGTCTGATTCCGCAGTGGGGACATATCGCTTTAATCATGATCTCCGTCCGTGTGTCACAGTCTTAATGGCATTATCTCAACGCGCAGATCGGACCATTTCCACCCCCGAACCTGAGAATCCGGGAATCCTCTCAAAAAAATCCAAAGTCGACTGGGCGCATCCTGGGCGCATCCCTGAGACATCCCTGACACATACCGAGGGGTGTTAGTCACGATCGCAAACTCCTTGCGTCTCTGGCGATCGAGGGTAGCTTTCCTGCCGTGACACACGGACAATGACATCGAGTTCACGCCCTGTCGTTTGCCACCGTGTGTCACAGCACCCGGCCAATGACAGGGCGTTTTGCATTGAGACTCTCCGATGGGTGAAACCGCCACCAAACAGCGACCCCGCTCCAAAGCCGGACGCCGCCACAAGGCCACACAGGCGAAGAGTGACCCCAATCCGGTTGCCCCCCAGCTCGAAGCTCCCTTCATCCCGCGGCGAATTCCCGCCAATGAAATCTGGTTCGCGCAGGACGTCGCCAAAGTTCTGGGGATGAGACCTGACGTCGAGCCTTTCAAAACACTCAAGGAAGAAGCCGGAGTCCTGAAAGTCGGGAAAAGGCACTTCCTCAACACGAACGACGTGATCACTGTCCTCATTCGTCGCCGAGATCTGTCATCCGGAGGCGAAGCATGAGCAGCCATCGACCGACAACCTCGCTCAACCTCACACCTTCGTCTGGCGTCCGAGTTCGTCAGGCTGCCGGGGTCCGACTGTGCCGCTTGACTGGCGTCAATGCACAGGTCGGGCCCCGCTTTTGTTTCACCAGTGCCGAGCTGCCACTCAGCTCACGAGGCTCGGCACGGTCTGTGGTCGGCTGGTGTGGACCGACGGGAAAACGATTCCACCCGCCGACCCTCTTCTCTCACCCGGAGTCTTTTTGTCGGCGGCTGCGGCCCAGCCACGCGAACGTGCGTTCCACGATCCAGCGTTTGGCAATGACCTCGAAGCCGACAGCGTCCTTCGCCTTGCGCACCACGTCGATCCGGAACCCCAGCGTCGAGCGGACAAACTGCGGCAATGCTTTGCGGCCGTAGGCCGTGTCTCCGAAGATCACCCGCAGCCGCTTCAGTTTTTCCCATGCGGTGTACAACACCAGGCACGCTCCGCTGTGATCCTGTTCGTCCGCCGGATGAACCACCACCGCCAGCAACAGTCCGAGCGTGTCGACCACGATGTGTCGCTTGCGTCCGTTGACCTTCTTGCCGCCATCGTAGCCTTTCGGTCCACCGACCTCGATCGTTCGCACGGTTTGCGAATCGATGATGCCGGCGGTGGGTGTCGGCCGTTTTCCCGCCTGCTGTCGCGTGCGGAGTCTGAGCGCGTCGTGGATCCGCTCCCACACGCCACGCAATCGCCAGCGATCGAAAATCTGGTAGACCGTTTTCCACGGCGGGAAATCCTTGGGGAGCATTCGCCACTGACAACCGCTGCGCCGCACGTACAGGATCGCATTGATCACGCCGCGCCGCGAATACACCACCGGCCGACCGCGGCCACGTCGCGAGGGGATGAGATGCCTGAGGATCTGCCATTGTGCGTTCGTCAAATCACTGGGATACTTTCCGCCACGCGGCTTCCACTCACGTTTCATGAGTACAGCTCCTTCCTTGGATGGACTCCAAAACCGGAGCCGTACTCTTTTTTCCACTCATCCGTCAATTAGAAGACTGGCTCTAACCTCACCCGACCTTATAAGAGCTGGAAAAGTTTTTGCGGAATCCCACCTGCAGTGTAGGATTTGGTGGATTCTCGATTGATTGATGCAGCGCATCATATCACGGACTCCGTGCTGTCCACATCGCGTCGCATTGACGCTGGATGGGTGGGGTCCAATAATCGGTGACACGCCGGTTTCCTCACCCGAAAGTGACTTTCATGCCGACTGCGACTGCTCAGGTGCCCGATCAACTGGGGCGATTTGGTCCGTTTGGACGCCGATTCGTCCCGGAAACGCTGATGCACGCCCTCGATCAACTCACCGAAGAGTATGAGCGAGCGAAGGCTGACCCGGAGTTTCAGGAACAACTCGAAGGTCTGTTGCACACCTACGTTGGACGACCGAGTCCGCTGTACTTTGCAGAGCGACTGACCAAGGAGGCGAGGGGAGCCCAGATCTATCTCAAGCGTGAGGACCTCAATCACACCGGGGCTCACAAGATCAACAACACGGTTGGGCAGACACTGTTGACGCTGCGCATGGGCAAACAGCGGGTCATCGCCGAGACGGGTGCGGGTCAGCACGGCGTGGCGACCGCAACCGCATGTGCGCGTTTCGGACTCGATTGCGTCGTCTACATGGGCGAGGAGGACATTCGACGACAGCAACTCAACGTGTTCAACATGCGGACGATGGGGGCTGAGGTCCGACCGGTCACCAGTGGCTCCCGTACACTCCGCGACGCGGTCAACGAAGCGATGCGCGACTGGATGGCATCGGTCGAGAACACGCATTACATCCTCGGCTCGGTCGTCGGCCCGCATCCATTCCCCATGATCGTCCGTGACTTTCAGGCCGTCATCGGTCGAGAGGCACGGCAACAATGTCTCGACACGGTCGGCAGACTGCCGGATGAAGTCATCGCCTGTGTCGGAGGCGGATCGAACTCGGCGGGGATGTTCTATCCATTCATCGAGGACGAAGGAGTGGCCCTGACCGGTGTCGAGGCGGGAGGCCGCAGCGATCAACCCGGTGACCATGCCAGTCCGCTGTCTTATGGCCAGCCGGGCATTCTGCACGGGTCATACAGTTATGTCCTGCAGGATGACGATGGTCAGACGCTCGACGTGCACTCGATCTCCGCTGGTCTGGACTACCCCGGCGTCGGTCCCGAACACTCCTACTGGAAGGACACTGGTCGCGTTTGCTACACGACATGCTCGGACGACGACGCATTGGCAACGTTCCAGAAGATGGCCCGTCTCGAAGGCATCCTCCCCGCGATCGAAAGCTCGCATGCCGTCTCACAGGCATTGAAGGCCGCCGCCAACCGTAGTCCGGATGATGTGATCCTCGTTTGCCTTTCCGGCCGCGGCGACAAAGACGTCAAAGAAGTTGCCCGGCTGACGGGGCAAGTCTTGTAATGTGCTGCCTGTCGTCAGTCGTCATCGGTAAGGTGTCGACCGTCTTCCTCCATTTCCGATCTCAGAGACAACAACTTCGTGGCTGAATTGACACCCATCTCGAACACTTTCGCAACTCTCAGGGCGGAAAACCGACTCGCCTTCATGCCGTTCGTCACCGCTGGTGACCCAGATTTGGCGATGACGCAGGATCTCATTCGAGGTCTCAGCGACGCGGGGGTGCATCTGATCGAGGTCGGATTCCCGTACAGTGATCCGATCGCGGATGGACCGGTGATTCAGGCGTCCTACACGCGGGCGCTTGGAGGTGGTGTCACGGTCGACGGAATTCTGAAGGCCGTTGCTGAGGTGAACACCGATGAGACGCCTCTGCTAGCAATGGTGTCGTATGCGATCGTCTTTCGACACGGCGTCGAGAAGTTCATCGCCGATGCGAAGGCGGCCGGTTTCGCAGGGTTCATCATTCCAGACCTGCCGGGTGCAGAAGCGGCAGAGTGCTTTGAACTGGTTCGCTCCCAGGGACTCGACCTCGTGCAACTCGTGGCTCCGACAACACCTCGTGAGCGGGTGCAGGAGATCCTCAAGAGTTGCTCGGGCTTCGTGTATTGTGTTGCAGTCGCCGGGACGACCGGCGAGCGGGCGAACGTGGCAGATGCTCTGCTCGACCAACTTCGCTGGCTTCGCGAGGAGACGGACCTGCCGCTCGCGGTCGGCTTCGGGATCAGCAAGCCCGAACATGTCGACCCGCTCCGTCAGGTCGCGGACGGAGTGATCATCGGATCGGGCATCGTCCGTCAGCTGGAGCCCACGTCCGATGGTCAACTTGATCGGAATGGTGCGATGCAAGCAATCGCCGACTTGACGACGAAAATGGTCAACGCGACATCTGGAAGTTGAACCGGGACTGGTTGCACCTCAGGGAATGGTCAAGCCCGGGTTCGAGTCGCTCAGCGAACGACGTGTGACTTTGCGATTCGGCTCGGGAGCGGGACAGGGTGTCGCGGGATCACGAAGTTCAACCTCTGCACGCACGATCCGGCGGGATTGTGGGGCTCGAATCCCCAACCTCACTCGCCCGTTTCTGATTTCAAGAACTTCGACTTCGATGTCCGAGTCGATGATGATCGATTCGTTCTCTTTTCGTGAAAGCACCAGCATTTTCAATCCTCCCTGATTTGTGGTGAGTTGCCCCTACTGCGTATCCATTGCCCACTGTGAAACGAGTGCAACTCAGATGTATTATTGCCCGTTGGTATGCAGATTGTATTCCTGTTTCGAAATCGGCGAGTTTTTTCTCAAGTTTTCGACCAATCGGCGTAAATCAGACCCGTGCAGATAACAGCTTGGCGAAAACAGGCGAAATGGGACACTGCCATTTTGGCAGTCTCGTCCCTCGCCAAGCTTCGCCCTTCTCACATTTTGACACAGCGACGTGAATGAGTTTGCAGCAACTGGATGATCATTCCTCAAGCTGGTCGGCAATCGTACAAAAGTCTTTGCGAAGCGACTTGTAGAGGTGCTGGTACGTGGGATGAAGCCTGTTGTAGGTGCGTTTGTTCGACGGCTCGGGTGCCGTTTGGGTGACGACCTCAATCGTGGCTTCGCATGCCTCGACGACGTCCTTGTAGGCCCCGGTTCCGACGGCCGCCAACAGAGCCACGCCGAATGCGGGACCCTCGGCCGCATTGATCGTCACGGCCTTTTTTCCGTAGATATCTGCCTGCATCTGTCGCCAGAAGTCACTTCGTGCACCGCCGCCGGAAAGGCGAATCTGTTTCACCGGGATCTTCATCCCCTGGATGATCTCCAGGCAGTCCCGCATGGCGTAGGTGGCTCCTTCCATAACGGCTCGGGCCATGTGAGCCTTGCCGTGCCGCAGGCTGAGACCGATCCATGCTGCTCGCGCGTAGGGATCCGCGTGTGGTGTGCGCTCGCCGGTCAGATAGGGGAGGAAGTAAAGCCCCTCGCTGCCCGCAGGAGCCTGGGCAGCCTGTGCTGTGATCAGTTCATAGGGGTCGACTCTCTTGACCTTCGCGGCAGCGACCTCGGCATCTGCAAGATGATTCCGATACCACTGCAAACTTCCACCCGCTGAAAGAACGACGCCCATTACGTGCCATTTGTCGCGAACAGCGTGACAAAACGTGTGCACACGCCCCTCGGGGTCAATCTGGACCTCATCACTGTATGCGAAGACGACACCGCTCGTCCCCATCGTCGCTGAGATGACGCCCTTCTTGACGATGCCGTTGCCCAATGCACTGGCCGCCTGATCACCGCCACCTCCGACCACGGGCACACCTTCGTGTAACCCGAGAGCAACGGCCCCGGTCGCGGAGAGTTTCCCGCTGACCTCTTCAGACTCGTACACCTGGGGCAGCAGCGACGGATCGAGTTGGAGCAAGCCCAGGAGTTTCTTCGACCATTTCCGCTTCTTGACATCGAGCAGAAGTGTCCCGGAGGCGTCGCTGACTTCGGTGGCAAACTCGCCCGTCATACGGTGACGGATGAAGTCCTTCGGTAGCAGCACCTGTTTTGTGAGGTCGAAGTGGCGTTTTTCGTGATTTCGCAGCCACAGAATCTTGGGAGCCGTGAAGCCGGTCAGCGCCGGGTTCGCCACCATCTTGATCAGGGCCTTCCGCCCACCGGCTGACTTCTCAATCTCCTCACACTCCGCAGCCGTCCGCTGGTCATTCCACAACAGCGCCGGACGAATGACCTCATAAGACGCATCGAGGAACACGCTGCCATGCATTTGCCCAGACAGCCCAATCCCCTTGACCTCGTTCGGTTTAATGTCTCCCTGCTTGAGGACCGCTGCGACTCCTTCCTGCGTCGCTCGCCACCAGTCTTCGGGATTCTGCTCGGACCAGCCGGGCTTGGGACTGTAAAGTGGGTATTCCACAGTCGACGAGGCAAGGATGTTGCCGTCCTCACGAATGGCGAGCGTCTTGGTGCCACTCGTGCCAATGTCGATGCCCAGGTAGACGCTCATCTGCTTTGTTCCTCGAAGGTTGTACCAGGATTTGGACTTTCTTCAGTTTACCTTGCGGCTTTTTCGGTTGCACATCGGTCCAACCTGATTTATGGTCTTCCTCGCGAATGGAATCGCGGCTACGAAGGATCGTGGCCCAAACTTACTCAGCAAGGAAGCTCCAATGAGTCAGCTCTCGCTGTACCGTCCTCCTGTCGAGATTGAGGACGATGATCCTCAAGTTCTTTCCTTCACCGATTACTCAGCACGCCGACGTTCTCGTCAGATGGTCAACATCGTGATGCGTGCACGACTGGAGAGGACCAATTCTCAATGTCCCTGTTGTCGTCGCGTCACTGTGCAACCAATCGAACTTCGTGACGCAGTCACGAATCGGAACGGCGCGACGGTCCCCGGCACTGCGACGGTCGTCGGCTTCAAGTGCAACGCCTGTCGACACGAGTGGCCGGTCCTCGATCGCGCCTGACGGCGGGGTGAATATTAAAGGTCGAAAGTCGAAGTTTGAATGATTCGTGCGAACCAGATCTGCTTGTTGATCCTTCGACCTTAAACCTTCAACCGTCGACCCTCGTCCGCTACAGTCTGCGGCACGCATGCCAGAGCAGGTTCGTGCCGATGTTGTCCGGTCCTTGCCGGATTTGATCCCGCGTCTGCGCGGGATGGCGGGCTTCGACGAAGTGATGCAGTCGCTCCAGGGGGGGCGACGGGCAACAATCGACGGAGCGTGGGGATCATCCTGCGCGCTGACGGCTGCAACGCTGGCTCAGGAGTCGCCGCGACCGCTGCTCATCGTCCTGCCACGTATCCGGGACGTCGATGACTTTGCAGCGGATCTCGTGCCGCTATTGGATGAGACGCCGCTCGTCTTCCCTGCCTGGGAGACCCTGCCGGAAGAGCATGATGTGTCCGATGCAATCTTCGGCGGACGATTGCGTGTCCTCAGCCAACTCGATCACTTGCCGCAGGTGATCGTCACAAGTCTCCCCGCCTTGTTGCAGCCGGTGCCTGCGCGAACAGAGCGTGAGCAGGGAACGCGTCTGCTCAAAGTGGGAGGGGACCTCGATTTGGACGAGTTCCTGCACTGGCTTGTCGAACGGGGCTTCGAGCGATCGAGTGCGGTCGAGGTGCCGGGGGAATTCGCGGTCCACGGCGGCATCGTCGATGTGTTCCCGCCCGATGCACTCGACCCGATTCGAATTGAACTGTTTGGAGATGAAATCGATTCAATTCGCCAGTTCGCTATCGAGACCCAGCGGACAGTCGAACGGTTGCCGAGCGTGACGCTGACCGTTGTTGCACCGGTCAAGTCGGGTGACGGGAAAGCCATAAGTGGCGGCGGTCACTTCCTCGATGAGTTGCCAAGCGACGGTTGGATCGTGCTGAGCGAGCCGTCGGACCTCATCCATGAAGGCAAACAGTACGTCGACCGCTTGCGGGACGCGCGAGGTTTGTTCTCCGTCGATTCGACGATGGCCCGTTGTCTTGAGCGGCCGTGCGTCAGCGTCTCTGCCATCAGTGAAGGACGCGAGGAGACGTACTTCCGGCTGAACACGGAGTCGACCGAACGCTTCACCGGACCGAAGTCCGAAGTGCTGGATGAACTGGCATCAGTTATTGAACAAGACGAGCGCGTGCTCATCGCCTGTCACAATGAAGGTGAACGCGAACGGCTGAGTGAACTCCTCGAACAGCGAAAGTCCCCGACGCCTGACGGCTCGCTCGTTGAGCGTGTGCAACTCTGCCTCGGCACTGTCACACAAGGTTACCGGCTGACGGGGCTTGGGCTGATCGTGCTCAGCGATCATGAGTTGTTCAGCCGTCAGGAAGTTCGCCGCACGACGCCTCGCAAGTCGAAGGTCGAAAGCCGGGCGATCGAAAGTTTCATCGACCTCAACGAGGGGGATCTGGTCGTGCATCTCACGCACGGCATCGCGCGGTATCGAGGCATGGAAGTGCTGGAGCGTGAGGATCGCCGCGAGGAGAACCTGCTGCTTGAGTTCCGCGACAAGATGCGGATGTACGTGCCCGTCTCATTGATTCACCTCGTACAGAAGTACATTGGAGGAGCGAAGTCCGTCCCCAATCTGTCAAAGTTGGGAGGCACCGGGTGGGCCGCGAAGAAGGCCCGCGTCGCAGCGGCCGTCGAGGACATGGCGTCCGACATGCTCAAGTTGCAAGCCGAGCGGGAATCGAAACCCGGATTCGCCTGTCCGCCCGACTCGCACTGGCAGCACGAATTCGAGGCGGCGTTCCCGTACGTCGAAACGGATGACCAACTGCACGCGATCGCTGACGCCAAACAGGACCTCGGTCAGACGCGGCCGATGGACCGCCTCATCTGTGGAGACGTCGGCTTCGGCAAGACGGAAGTTGCGATGCGGGCGGCGTTCAAGATGATCGACTCAGGACGTCAAGTCGCCGTGCTCGTGCCGACAACCGTGCTCGCAGAGCAGCACTACCGCACATTCCGCGATCGGATGGCTGAGTATCCGTTCACGATTGAGACTCTCTCACGCTTTCGCACGAAGGCTGAGCAACGCGAGACGCTTGCCGGCATGGAGGCGGGGACGGTCGACCTCGTGATCGGCACGCATCGGCTTGTGCAACAGGACGTGCGATTCAAGGACCTCGGGCTCCTCATCATCGACGAAGAACAACGGTTCGGCGTTGATGCAAAGGAGATGCTTAAACGGGTGAGGTTGACCGTTGATGTGCTCACGATGACTGCAACCCCCATCCCGCGCACGCTGCACCTCTCGCTGCTCGGCATTCGCGACATCTCGAATCTCACCACACCCCCACAGGACCGCGTGTCGATTCAGACCAGCAGCTGTCGCTGGGACGGCGAACTGATTCGCTCGGCCATCATTCGTGAGTTAAACCGCGGCGGGCAGTGCTACTTTGTCCACAATCGTGTCTACAACATTCAATCCATCGTCGATCGCTTGCAGTCGATCGTCCCCGAGGCAACGTTCGCCATCGTGCATGGACAGATGCCCGAATCGATGATCGAAGAGAACATGCTCGCGTTCGTCAGCGGCAAGGTCGATGTGCTCGTGGCGACGACCATCATCGAGAGCGGCCTCGACATCCCGAACGCGAACACGATCTTCATCCATCAGGCCGACAAGTACGGACTCGCTGACCTGCATCAGTTGCGAGGCCGCGTGGGTCGTTACAAGAACCGGGCTTACTGCTATCTCGTGCTGGAGGAAGGCAAGAGCATCACGTCCGCGGGAGCCAAACGACTCAAAGCGATCGAGGAGTACAGCGAGCTCGGTGCTGGGTTCAAAATCGCCATGCGTGACCTTGAGATCCGGGGAGCGGGCAACATCCTCGGTGCCGAGCAGAGTGGTCACATCGGCGCGGTCGGATACGAGTTGTACTGCCAGTTACTGGAGAACGCTGTCCGCAATCTGAAGCACCTGCCGCCACGAAAGCGACCACATGTCAACGTGGACCTGCCGATCGCGGCCCTCATTCCCGATGAGTACGTGCCTCCCGGCCGGCAGAAGATCGACGTGTATCGCAAGATTTCCGCATCGGTCAACATGGCTGAGCTGCATGACGTCGTTGCTGAATTGAAAGACCGGTTTGGCACGCCACCGCCCGAGGTCGAGCGGCTAGTGTCACTCCGCGAATTGCAGATGCTGGCCTACGAACGGGGCATCGAAGCGATCCGGGAAGAGGACGGCTACACTCTCTTCGCCTACAACGATCCGCAGAAGATTCACAATCTCGCAGCCAGAATCGGCCCCGATCTCCGCATCGCAGACCGCCACAACGCGTACCTGGTCATGCATCAATCGCTCGAAGGCAGCCCCTTGCTGGAACACCTCATAACCGTACTGCGGTAGCCCGGAGCATCAAACTTCGCTCAGCGAAACGGTCCCGATCACCCGTTGCTCGCGTGTAGGCGACCACGTATCGCCGGGACGTCGGTTCCTCACTGCGCCCAGCCCAGCAGTGTCCACCACGCGAGAAACAGAAACACGATCGGACACGAAACGTGCAAAGCGATCGAACCAAATTGAGCGATCAACTCACGCATGGTTGATGTGTGGTGTCGGAGATGCAATCCAGACGGGGAGAACTCAGTATACGTCCAGCTCGCCGAGTACGACACGCTGCAGACCGACTCTTGATCAGACGTCGTGAGGGCTTCGCAGAATCTTGTCCATTGTCTTTCCCTTCGCTAGTTCGTCGATCAGCTTGTCGAGGTACCGAATCTCACGCATCACCGGCTCCTCAATTTCTTCGACCCTCACCCCGCAAACGACGCCCTTGATCAACGTCCGAGATGGATGCATCTCCGGAGCTTCCGCAAAGAAAGTTTCGAAGTCCGTCTCGTTCTCCAGTTGCTGCTTGAGCTGGGCCGCTGTGTAGCCAGTGAGCCAACAGATGATCTCATCGACCTCCGATTTGGTCCGGCCTTTCCTCTCCGCCTTCGTGACATAATGCGGGTAAACACTCGCGAAGCTCATGGTGTAGATGCGGTGTTTGGCCACTGTGTCCCACCTACGCGAGAGCAGATGATCACCATCCTGTTCAGTCGAACAACTCAGGTTCCCGACTTTTACACGCGACGATCATAGCCAAGTGTTCCCGCGGTCGTCACATCTGGACCCGTCTCACTTGCGACAAAACGGCTTATCTCTCGTTTGCACCTTTGCCTGCGATGATCTTCTCACGAAACTTCGCGATGCGTCGAATGCGTGTTTCGGGGATCTTGGCTGACTTGAGGTTGATCACGTAGCTCCTCCGGCGACCGGGGGTGAGACCGCGAAAAGCCTCAGCGAGTTCGGGATCGGATTCCAGCGCCTCTGATAACTCATCTGGCAGTACGAGTTCGCCTTGTTCTTTCGGGGGCTTGATCCCTGCCTCGGCATAGGCCATTGCCTCTTTCAGGTACGACACAATGACCGGCTCCCGTTCCGCAACTTGACTCACTTCCGTGAACGAGATCATCCCGGCGTGCTGTGTGTTTGGTCCAGCCTTCTCCAGGATACCTTCCGGGTCCTTCATCAAAGCCGCGTTGAAGAAACTGATTCGGAAGTCACTGCGGAAGGCCCCCAGGATCACGATGTTGCGATCTGCGTGCATGTAGCACGGATGCCCCCACTTCACCGTCTCCACCAGCCCCGCTGCGAGGCAAATCCGACGAAGCTCAGCCAACCCACATTCCCACAATCGCGTCGAGCAGTCCGCAGTCGCAAACCGCTCACAACGCCCGCAGCCACTCGAAAGATATTCTTCAATATGAGTGATCATGGGACTGCATTATGGGTGCCGCAGATGACCGGAGCAATTGCAGATCATGTCACACTGCCGCGAGAAATCAGACCGTTACTGAAGCAACCGACACCGATGGAAGATTTGCATGACGGAGAAGCTGTTGGCTTCGAAGGCGTTATTCGTCCTGTTCGACCAGCGGCGCGCGGAGGGTGTCGAGGAACGACAGCAGTTGGCTTCGTTGCTCGTCGTTCAGTCGGCGGTAACCTTCAGCCGAGTTTGCCGCCTCGCCGCCGTGCATTTGAATGGCTTCTTCGAATGTCTCAGCGCGGCCGTCATGCAGATAGGGGGCCGAGTCGGCGGCGCCCCACAGCGGCGGAGTCCGCCATTCCTCATCAAGGTCGGTCGGGACGGGGTCTGACGTAATGATGTTGCGACCGGAGTAATAGTCTCCCCCCATTCGTCCTGATGGCATTGGGCGGTCCGGGTTTGCGGTGGAGCGGTCACCCATGCGTGTTCCCATGTCGTGCAGCAGAAAGTCACTGAAGATGCCGGTGACATGTCCGACATCTTTGACGTGGCAGTCCGCACAGCCGATACGATGGAACTGCCGCTCTCCTTCCTGAGCGATCCGTTGCGAGTGAGGATCGTCCGGCACGACCTGTCGGGGACGTGGCAACGACTCAACGAATGCGGTGAGTGCCGTCACCTGCGTTTGCGTGAGATCGTAGCGAGGCGAACTCTGATCGCCGTAATCGGGATCGACTGGGTTCGACGGTTGCATGTTCCCGGGAACGTGCAAACCCATTTCGGTCGAGCATGCGTTGCTGACAAATGCACGGAGGTCGGCCACTTGTCCCCTCCAACCGTAAACGCCTTCTCCGCCGTTGAATGTCCTGGGAATCCGACCGGTCACTCCGCGTCGGGCCTGCTTCTGTTCGTCCGCGATTGCTTTGCGGATCTGCCCTCCGCGTCCCTTGCGAAGTGACTCAATCTCGCCAAGGCCCCAGAGTGCGGGCGTACTTCGTTGAGCGAGTTCGAGTCGGAACTGAACCGCATCCGGATCAACTCGCACCTCTTCACTGTCGGTCCCTGGGTCACGAATGGATTCTGCTCGTGACGCGTGTTGGACGAGTGACGAGCGGAATCGCTGATACTTCAACTCCTCGCCCGTGTCTCCAAACCCGAAGTGATGCAGCACGAGACTCGACTGGACTGGTGAGAATCCCGGATGAAGATCGTGACCATGTTCGAGCAGGCGCAGCCGCTCGTTGAGGAGTGGTGTGACCGAAAGATCGACGCTCAAGACCTCAACGTTGTGATCATTGCCTCCCGCTCCGCCAGCCCCCCCCTGATGGTGACATGCCACGCACGAGACATCATTAAACATGGGTCCGAGACCATCGCCCCCCTTCCCCAACTCTTCCGGGCCGCTCCACGACTCGGGTCGCGCCCAGTTGTGCTCGAAGATGCGCCGGCCAAGTTCAACGGTTCTCCCACGACTGCCGCCACTCGGCTTTGCTCCACTCACCTCCTCCGGGCTGACGAACACCATCAGCATGGTCACAACAACCGCGGGGGTTCGTGTCAGTCGTGTCATCTCGACTTCCTCCGGAACGGCGTCCTTCGCCTTGTGATAACATGCGACGTGTGATCGCACAACGATTCGTCCTCAATTCACAGCAACAGAATCCGCGCTCTCTCCAGATGACGATTTGTCGTGCTCTTTCGCACCGGGGCCCCGAAGTGTTCCCAGAAATGACAGCAACTGTTGTCGATGGGAATACGGCATCGAGCGATACGCACTGGCGGAGAACGCGGCTTCTCCGTCATGGAGGAGAATCGCTTCGTGGATCGTCGCTGCACGGCCATCGTGATAGTACGGGGGCGAGTCCGACACCCCCCACAGCGGCGGTGTCCGCCACTCCTGATCGGTGTTGGACGGCAGTTCCTGAGGCGGGATTCGTACAGTGACGCTGGCACCGGAGTAACCGCCCGTTTGCCGGGTCTCAGTCCGGGCTGGCATGCGGGCAGGCACAGCGGTCGAACGGTCAGACGTTAGTTGTCCCATGTCGTGAAGCAGCAGATCGCTGAACACTCCGTCGACGCTCGCGAGTTTCGCGGGATGACACTCCGTGCAGCCGATGCGTTGGAAGTGCCCTTCCCCCAGCTCCACAGACTCCATCTCGAACGGATCGTCCGGCAGGACCTGAACCGGTCGCGGGAGCTTTGCGAGATAGGCCGTCAAGGCGGTCACTTGATTCTCGGTGAGGTCGAGGACTTTCGCTCGAGTGCGGGAGAGCCGTGAGTAGAGTGGATTCTCCGGTTGAACCTGCTGCGGAACTTCGAGTCCCAGTTCATTGGCACACGCATTGACTACAAATTGCTGGAGGTCACTGACATGCCCGCGCCAGCCGTACCAGCCGAACTCGCCATCCATCGTGAGCGGGATACGACCGGAAACGCCGTGGCGACTCCGCCTCTGCTGCTTCGCCAGTCGAAGTCGTGTCCGTTCGCCGTTGTCTCGTCGGATCAGCTCAATGAGTCCCAGTCCCCACAATGGTGGAGTATTCCGCTGAGCCAACTCAAAGGGGACGGCCGAGTCGGACATTCGAAAACACCTCGCACCACCGGGCGCTCGTGAGGACCCCTGACGGCTGATCAGCCCTGATCGAAATCGCTGATACTCCCACTCGTCATCGCGCGGACCGAATCCAAATTCATGCAGCAGGACGGTCCCGTTGCTCGCCGTGAAGTGGGGATGGATGAAGTGAGCCTGTTCGAGCAGCTGCATGCGGCGAAGTTCCGAGTCAGTCGGTCGCAGGTCGACGCTCAACAGATTCACATTGTGATTGTTGGCCCCCGCGCCTCCGGTGCCGCCGAGGTGATGACAGGCCACGCATGAGACCTCGTTGAACATCGGTCCGAGGCCGTCTCCTCCGTCGCCCAGTTGCTCCGGCCCGGTCCACGATTCGGGCCTGGCCCAATTGTGCTCGAAGATTCGCCGACCGAGATCGACCGACTCTTCAGACACTCGGGAATAGGGACGTGCTGCGGGCAGGCTGCGTGGGCCTCCCACGGTCAGGCTGAAACCGCTGACAAGGATGATCAGACCTGCGCGAACCGTCATGAGCACCTCCCCGATTGCCTTGGCCCCCTGAATGTAATCCTCTCCATGTGTGCGCACCATCCCGGTGCGAGCCCGGAATGCTCCAATGAACAAAACGGGAAGCACAAACAGGCCTCAACAGGCATTCCGGGAATCCATCGAAGAATCTGTGGACGATCAGAAAACGGTCCGTCGGATTTCGATGGAGGGACGACGGCGTTAAACTGGGACAAACCCGATCGTCACCATGTCAGAGGCCAGTCATGTCGCGTTTCAACTGCTATTTTGCCTGCGTCATTGCCGTCAGCGGTCTTTCGGCCAGCGCACAAGACACGTATGTCACCTATTTTCGCCAGCATGGGGGCATCGAGAACTCGACCGCTTCGCTGCCGGTCGATTTCGAGGACGGGGCCAAGCTCGTCTGGAAGGCTGACCTCTCTTCCGGTCACTCGACGCCGACGATCGTGGGGGACCGTATTGTCCTGACGACGTTCGCGGACGATGTCCTCGCCACGGTCGCACTCGATCGCAAGACAGGTGAGCAATTCTGGCGACAGGTCTGCCCGGCGAAAGAGATCGAGTCGTATCACCCCGCCGGAAGCCCGGCTGCGGCCACCGTCGCAAGCGACGGCACGCACCTCTACGCCTTCTTCGGCAGTTACGGTCTGCTCTGCTACGACCTCGACGGCGAACTTCAGTGGGAGAAACCGATGGGACCGTTTCAGGATGAGTTCGGTGCCGCCAGTTCGCCCATCCTCGTCGATGGCAAGATCATCATGAACGAGGATCACGACATCAACAGCTTCCTGACCGCCATCGACGCAGCAACCGGCGACACACTCTGGAAGACCGATCGCCCGGGCTTCACTCGCAGCTACTCGACCCCGGTCATCTGGGAAGTCGACGGCGAGAAGCAAGTCGTCGTTGCCGGTGCTCTCGTGCTCAGCGGGTACAACATTGAGACGGGGAGTCTCATCTGGCAGATGCGCGGCCTGTCCCGCATCGTCGACAACACGCCCGTTATCGCGGACGGCAACTTGTTCGTCGCCACGTGGTCGCCCGGCGGCGACGAGTCCGAACGCATCTCGATGGAGCCTTTCGAGGAAGCCCTCAACACGTACGACAAGAACGGCGATGGCCTCATCGCCCAGGACGAACTCGAAGAGGGTCCCGTCCTGCAACGCTTCTATCGCATCGATCTCAACCAGAACCTCAAGCTCGACGCGGACGAATGGCAGAAGTACGCAGACGTCTTCGAGCAGGCCCAGAATGTCGCCGTCTGCATCCGCCCCGGCGGTCGAGGCGACATTACCGACACTCATGTCGCCTGGACGCACCGCAAAGGCCTGCCGACCGTCCCCAGCCCACTCATCCACGACGGCATTCTCTATATGGTCAAGGACGGCGGCATCCTGACCGCCCTCGACTCGACGACCGGCGAAGTCATCAAACAAATCCGCACCAACGAATCGTCTCCCTACTACGCATCCCCCGTGCTCGCGGACGGCAAACTCTACCTCGCCAGCCTCTCCGGCGTTGTGACCGTCTTCAAGGCCGGTGCCGACCTTGATCGTCTCTCCTCCCACGACTTCGGCAGTAAGATCACCGCCACACATGTCGTCCACAATGATCGCATCTACATCCGCACGGAAGAGGCATTGTTCTGTTACGAAGGAGAATAGTCCCGTAGCTGAACTCGCCAGAGTTCAGACAGATCGCCCAACTCGAAGTGAATGACGAGTCGACCGAAGTCGAGCAGACTGGGAATCGGTGACGGGAGTCTCCACAATGGGGCTGATCCTACTCCGGGAACCAGTCGCGTGGAGCGTTCGATGTTTGTGCGAGTCTGTCTGGCGGTTTTGGCTTTTCTCTTGCTGACGGCGAAGCCCGTACTGTCTGCGGAGTCGCCTTACCTCGTGGGTTTCGGCAAGGCTGACATTACGCCGACTCAACCACTTCGCCTGTCCGGATACGGCAACCGGACCGAATCCTCAGCGGGTGTTGACGAGTCGCTGTTTGTGCGGGCGATGGCATTCAAAACACCCGACGTCGAGTCGCTGCATGTGATCGTTTCTGTCGACACGATCGGCGTCGCAGGGGAACTGACAAAGTCGATCCATCAGCGAGTCAGCCGCGAGCATGATGTGCCGCGCTCGCAATTCGTACTGTGCTGCACTCACTCACACACGGCTCCGCAGATCATCGGAGCGCTGACCAACCTGTTCGCCAAACCGCTGTCCGACAACGAACGGCGTGATCTTGAAGAGTACAAACAACGACTCGCCGATCAGACGGTCGCAGCGGTCAAGGCGGCGATCAACAATCTCAAACCGGGCCGACTTTTCGTCGGCTCGGGCGAAGCAACCTTTGCGGACAATCGTCGCGTGATCAAGGACGGCATCTGGACCGGCTTCGGTGTGATGCCCGGCGGTGCCGTCGATCATTCGTTGCCGATCCTCAAGATCACCGATGCGACGGGAGAGCAGGTTCGCGGCGTGATCTTCAACTATGCCTGTCACTGCACGACATTCGGCAGCAACTACAACCGCATCAATGGCGACTGGGCCGGTTACGCTGCGAAGTACATCGAGGAGACGTACCCGGATTCGACGGCCCTGTGCACGATCGGCTGTGGAGCCGACGCCAACCCGGAACGTGACCCCGATCGGGACCTGCAGATCGCACAGGCTCAAGGACGACAGATCGCAGATGAGGTGCAGAGCCTCAGCATTGGTGACATGACCGAGCTCACCGCGACACCGCAAGCGGCATTCGGGTTCGCTGGGCTGCCGAGTGAACGCCCGGCTCGTGACGAGTTACAGGAGCTTCTCAACGACAACACGCCTCAAGTCCGCAGGCACGCTGAGAACATGCTCGACACCCTCAAGCGGATGGGACGTTTGCCGGAGACGTACCCAATGCCGATTCAGACGTTCCGATTCGGTGACGAGTTCAGCATGGTGTTTCTCGGCGGCGAGGTCTGCGTCGACTACGCCTTCCGCATCAAGCAGGAGTTGGGACAGGAAGGTCAGCCGCCCGTGTGGGTCACAGCCTATGCGAATGATGTGTTCGGTTACGTCGCCCCCGAACGCATGCAGAGCGAGGGCGGGTACGAGGTCGACTATTCGATGATCTACTACAACCTGCCGGGCCGCTGGTCGAGCGGGACCGAGGACCTGATCCTCAATCGTGTGCATGAACTCTATGAGAATCGGGGAGAAATCGGACCGGTCTCGCCGGAAGAAAGCCTGAACCTGTTGACCGTGCCGGACGGATTTGCGGTCGACTTGATCGCCGCTGAGCCTCTGATCCGTGACCCCGTCAATTTCGCCTTAGGAGCGGACGGGACCTTGTGGGTCGTCGAGATGGGCGACTACCCGCGCGGCGACCCGGACAACGCAGGCACCAAACCTGCCAACGACGCACACCCCGAGGATTCTCCACCCGGCGGGCAAGTCAAACGACTGACTGACTCCGATGGCGACGGGCGTTTCGACAAAGCGACGACTTTCCTCCGCGAACTGAAATTCCCCGCTGGCATCTTCCCCTGGCGTGACGGTGTCATTGTCGTCGCGGCTCCTGAGATTCTGTTCGCCAGAGACACGAACGGTGACGGGATCGCTGACGAACGACGACCGCTGTTCACCGGTTTTCGTGAAGGGAACCCCCAACACCGTATCAGTGGCGTCTCATACGGACTCGACGGTTGGCTGTACCTCTCCGGCGGCAACTACAACGGCGAAATTAACTCCACCATCACAGGCGAGGTGACGAACGTCACCGGTCGTGACGTGCGGATTCATCCGGACAAAGGGCTGATTCAACCGCTCAGCGGTCAGAGTCAGTACGGACGTTGTCGCGATGACTGGGGCAACTGGTTCGGGAATACGAACTCCGAACCGCTGTTCCACTTTGCCATCGAGGACCCGTATCTCCAGCGAAACCCCTTCGTGCCCTCACCCGAGCCACGCGTGCTGGTGACGGACCCGCCTCTCATTCCACCCGTGTTCCCGACCAGCCGCACGGTCGATCGCTTCAACGATCTGCACACATCGAACCGCTTCACCTCGGCGTGTGCTCCGGTCATTGTGCGGGATGAGAGGCTAGGGGACGACTTCTCGAATGCAACACTTATCTGTGAGCCGGTGCATAACCTTGTCAGTCGCGTGATGCTGGAGAACGATGGCATCACGTATACCGCCCATCGCCACGTGAACGAACAGGCGTCCGAGTTTCTCTCATCGAAAGACAACTGGTTTCGCCCGGTCTGGGTGCAAAACGGCCCCGATGCCTCGCTGTGGGTCTGTGACATGTACCGTGCCGTGATTGAACACCCGAAATGGATCCCCGAATCCTGGCAGGCCAAGCTCGACCTCTACGCAGGGCACGACAAGGGCCGGCTGTATCGTCTACGCCGCTCAGATTCACCGCTGACTGCTCCACCCAATCTGGCGAAGATGTCGAACGCAGAACTGGTCGATCAGTTGCAGAGCGAGAATGGCTGGCGACGCGACACAGCACAGCGACTGTTGATCGAACGTGCCGACACATCCGTCACTGAGAGTCTGGAGTCACTCGCTCAGACGCATCCAAGGCCGGCTGTTCGAGTACAGGCACTGGCCACACTCGCAGCACTTGACTCGCTCACACCGGATTCGCTGACGAAATCATTCGCTGACAATGATCCGAGAGTCGTGCGAATGGCGACTCAGATCGCTGAGTCACACATTGACAATCCCGTTGTCCTGCAGTCTCTGTGCACAATGTCCGATCACGAAGACCTGCGTGTCCGATACCAGTTGGCCCTCACCCTCGGCGAGTCTCACGACCCGCTCGCCGCGAAAACTCTGCTGGAACTCGCCCTGCGAGATGCAAATAATCCGTGGATGCATGCCGCTGTTCTCTCATCAGCCGTGCCTCATGGCAGCACATTGCTCAGCGAGTTGCTCTCACGAACGGATGATGTTCCGAAACAGATTGATCTACTGCAGAGTCTGATCGCGACGACATTGGGAGAGGACATCAGCGGTGGTCTGCCCCGCGTCGTGAGCATGATCGTGTCTCCCCAGACGACTGCGGCCGCTGTGCAGGAATGGCAGATCGCGACCATCGCCAGTTGCATCGAAGCCGTGCGTCGCCGGGGGGAGCAGTGGGCCGAAGTGTCAGCCGTCGCTGGAAAAGATGGCCAGACGGCCTCACAACTTGCGTCTCCCGTCTTCGCAGCTGCTCGACGGATCGCTGCCAATGAGTCCGGGAACATCGACCGACGTATGCTCGCGGTTCAACTGCTCGGGCAGGAGGCCGGCTCATTGGAGCAGGACACAGCGTTTCTCTCGAACCTTGTCTCACCCCGTGTCGCCGTGAGCTTGCAGCAGGCCGCGATTCACTCATTGGCGGCTGGCAACGCAAAGAACCTAGCGAGTCGCCTGTTGAGCGGTTGGTCCTCACACACCCCGTCGATTCGCATTGAAATCCTCAGCACCCTCCTGTCTCGCCGCGAATGGACCGATCAACTGATCGACGCCCTCGCTGCGGGAAATCTGTCGGTCGGCGATCTCGATGCGTCCACTCGCAATCAGTTGCAGGAGCGAGTTCAACGCACGGAGCGAGACGACGTTACTGCTCTCTTCTCATCGATCGGCTCCGGTCAACGAGCCGAAGTATTCGCGACGTATCAGCCGACGTTATCACTCGAGGGGCAGGCCGATCGGGGCGCCGTGTTGTTCAAGAAGACATGCAGCACGTGTCACAAGCACCGAGACATCGGCAACGACCTCGGTCCACGTTTGGCCAACCTCAAAAACAAGTCTCCGGAGGCACTTTTGACCGCGATTCTCGATCCGAATCAGGCTGTCGAAGACAAGTATCGAGGTTACATCGTACTCACCAGCGACGGTCGGACCGTCAACGGGCTGCTCGAGTCAGAGACAGCCAGCAGCATTACACTCGTTGAGCCGAATGGCAAAGAGCATGTGCTGCTGCGGATCGATATCGACGAGATGACCAGCACCGGCAAGTCCTTCATGCCCGAAGGACTGGAGAACGACCTGTCGCCGCAGGACCTTGCAGACGTGATCTCCTTTGTGGCCAGTGAGCAGTAGGCTGCGACTCCCCCTCTCCCTCAAGGGGCATTGGTATCTCCACATCTTGTTTAATCGCTCAATCTCCGAGTGACGTGCCACTGCTTGGCTGGCCGACTGAGGCATGTTTTCCAGCATTCGGCACTGCTTCTGCCGGACGAGCAGTGCCGAGCGAGGTGATGACGTCCCTTGTGTCCGACCGAAGCAGTGGCACGATTTCCCCTGAAAATGTGCGGTCTCTGGATTTGTGTAGATACCAATGCTCAAGGAGAGAGGAGCCATTTCGTTCGCTGTCGACTCCGGTTACATTGCCCGCATGTCCAAGCCGACCAACCTTTACAGTGTCCGCGTGACACCCGCATCCGATGCGCCACCTCGCACGGTTGACCCGTGCCCCGTCTGCCAGACCACGACGGTTGATCCCTCGTTTGCAATTCAGGGGCTTGAATCAGAGATCGTCGTTTGTCAGCAGTGCGGTCTTGGTCGCTTCTCGCCTGCACCATCGGCAGAGCAGATTGGCGATTTCTATCCAGACGAGTACTACGGCGACACCGGCCGCAAGTTTGAGGGACTCGTAGAAACGCTCGTACGTATTGTCGCTGCTCGCCAAGCACGATTCCTGACCCGGGGCTTGCCGGAAGGTGCCCGAGTCTTGGACGTCGGTTGTGGGCGAGGGGTCATGCTGCGGGCCTTCGCTGATCGTGGGTTTGAGGTCCACGGCACCGAATACAGTGAGGCGGCGACTCGTGGGGCTGATCCTCGTGCAACGCTGCACATCACACCCCGGCTGGCAGATGCCGCTCTGCCGGCTGCGTCGTTCGACCAAATTGTCCTGTGGCATGTGTTTGAGCATCTGCCCGATCCGCGAGAGACGGTAGAGGAGATTCATCGGCTGCTCAAACCGGGCGGCAAGTGTGTCATTGCGGTTCCGAACTTTTCCAGTTTGCAGGCCAGACTGACCGGAGCGGGGTGGTTCCATCTCGATCCGCCACGGCATCTGTTTCACTTCCCGGTGACCGCATTACGCCAACTGCTTGAGCAGAACGGCTTCGACTGCCTCGCCGAGCATCACTTCTCACTGCGACAGAATCCGTTCGGCTGGGTGCAGAGCGCGCTCAACCGTTTCTCAGCACTGCCACGCAACGGGTTGTATGTCCTGCTGCATCGATCGAGCCAGAGCGAGAAGCCTTTCTCGCGACCTCAGCGGTGGCTCTTTCGACTGGCCTTTCTGTTGGGGATGCCCATTGCAGTCGTGTTGAGTGTCATTGCGGCGATCTTGCGACAGGGAGCGACAGTCACTGTGGTTGCACGGCGAAGTAGTCACTCGAACTTGAACTGAAACACTGAACAATCGCTTGACGTGCCATCCGCAAACGGTCCGTGTTCGACACAATCGTTACAGCCGTACAACTCACAGGCAGTCTGCCCAGCAGGACGACTTTCCGACATTGTCGAGTCACGATTCGTAATCTGGGTTGACGATAGAAAGTTTGACGGCGGACACGACAGCCGCCAACACACGACCGAGGAGATGCGAACGCGCGGCACGATGCCGACTCTCTCGCGTGCCCTCTGTCATCACACCGGCGACCCGTCAGGACGACGGAAGCCGGTTTTGTGTTTTCCCCCCTCAATGGACTGACGTCACGCGACTCCCCGCGCTCGTGTGGCCCTCACAAAAGGAGTTGACCAATGCTCGTGCTCTCACGACAACGCGAAGAAAGCATCATGATCGGTGATGACATTGTCGTCACCGTCGTGGAGATCCGGGGCGACAAGATACGCCTCGGCATCAAAGCCCCCGCCGATGTTCCCGTGCATCGCGAGGAGATCTACAACGCGATTCAGCAAGAAAAATCCGCCTGAAGCAGAGGCGAGCGGGGGACGTGAGTCCCCCGATGAGTGCAAGAGTGATCGTTCACAACACTCATGCCAACACTTCGTGCACCACGCTGCCGTGCACGTCCGTCAACCGGAAGTTGCGACCCTGATAGAAGTGGGTCAACCGCTCGTGATCAAATCCGAGCAGATGCAGGATGGTCGCCTGCAGGTCATGCACGTGGACCGGGTTCTCCGCGATCGAGAAGCCCAACTCATCACTCGCTCCGTAGACCGTGCCCGGTTTGATGCCGCCGCCCGCCATGAACATCGTGTAGCAATCCGGGAAGTGATCGCGACCGAGGATGTCTCCCTTGGCAGTCCGTCCCTCGCGGAACGGCGTGCGGCCGAACTCGCCACTCCAGATCACGAGTGTCTCATCCAGCAGTCCACGTTGACGCAGGTCCGCAATGAGTGCGGAAACAGCCTTGTCCATTGGTTTGCAGCGGTTCGTGAGGCCGTCGCGGATGTCCTCGCCGGGGCCCGTGCCGTGGAAGTCCCAGCCCCAGTCGAACAGTTGCACGTATCGCACGCCGCTTTCGACGAGCCGCCGTGCGAGCAGACAGTTGTTGCCGAAGTTCGCCTCGCCCACTTCGGCTCCATAACTCTCGAGAGTCGCTTTCGTCTCCTGCGAGATGTCCATCACGTCCGGTACGCTCATCTGCATGCGGAAAGCGAGTTCGTACTGCGCAATGCGGGTGAGTGTCTCCGCGTTGCCCTGCTCGGCTGCCTGCAACTCGTTGAGACTGTTGATCGCATCAAGACTCTCGCGTCGCAACTCGCGACTCATCCCCTTGGGGTCGGAGACGAACAGCACCGGGTCTCCTTTCGACCGGCACTGCACTCCCTGAAACACCGACGGCAGGAACCCGCTCCCCCACGCAGATTGACCCGCACTCGGGTTGAGTCCGCCGGAGAGCAGGACCACGAAACCGGGCAGGTCCTGATTTTCGCTGCCGATGCCGTACGTCACCCACGAACCCATCGACGGACGCCCCAAGCGAGGCGAGCCCGTGTAGAGGAGAAGCTGCGCCGGAGCATGATTGAACTGCTCGGTGTGCATCGACTTGATGAAGCACAACTCGTCTGCCACTTCAGCCAAGTGAGGCACCGCATCCGAGAACCACGCCCCGCTCTGCCCGTGCTGAGCGAACTGATGAGGCGTGCCCAGCAATGTTGGTCGTTCGGACGTGAACGCGAACTCCTTGCCCTCGTAGAACTCATCCGGGCAGTCCTCCCCCGTGCGTCGTGCAAGTTCCGGCTTGTAGTCGAACAAATCCAGATGTGGCGGCGAGCCGGCCATGTGCAAGAAAATGACGTTCTTCGCCTTCGCCGCGAAGTGTGTTTCCCGAAGCAGCAACGGTTGCTTCCGATCAACCGCTACATCCGCTCCCGCATCTTTGGCCATCAGCGATGCAAGGGCGATGCTCCCCAGCCCGACCTGACACCGATCAAAGAAGTGCCGCCGGGTGATGTCACTTGCTGGATGTTGATCAAACTCGTGCATTGGTGATGACTGCCTGTGGAGACTGCCGACGGCGCGTTAGCCAACTGGATTATAGACCACGGATGACACGGATTTCACGGATCAAGACCATTGAGATCGTGGTGTTCTTCTTGATGGACAAGGTTCGTTGCATTCTTGCCCTTTTGTGACTCCTTAAGTCGGTCATCGAGAACAAAAGCAGGCAACAGCAGTGCACCGTAGATGACCAGCAGCAAACCGAAAGTCACGAAATTCGCTCCCAGCCAGATCAGGAGGAACAACGACACCACGGTCGCGAGAACGAGCCCAAGGCAACTGACGAGGCAGGCACTTCCCGAGTGAAACCAGATGTATTGACGCTCCATGCAACGCTCCAACTCTTACCTGAGGATTCGCGTCATTCGCGGTTTTTTCAACAGCGAATCAGGCGAATACTGACATTTAAGGGCGTGCTAAGGTTTCATCGAGGTTGAGGACGACGTTCGCCAGGACCGTCCAGGCGGCGAGTTCGATGAGGTTCGTCCCCTCCGCCGCAGAGGCGATGGGGTCGGTGGCCATTTGTTCGGCGGCTTCGAGGTCGGCGTAGAAGTGCGAGCGGGCCGAGGCGAGGGTCTTGCTCAGTTGTTCTTGCTCAGGGGGCGATGGAGGTCGGATGAGTACGGTGCGGAACAGGAGGTTGATGCGAGTTGCTTCGTCGGCTTCGGTTTCAGTAAGCACGTGGCGGGCTAGGCTTTGGGCGGCCTGGATGTAGACCGGGTCGTTGAGGGTGACGAGAGCTTGGAGAGGGGTGTTCGTTCTCGTGCGGCGGATGGTGCAGAACTCGCGGCTGGGTGCGTCGAAGGTCACCATCGAGGGGTACGGGGCCGTGCGTCGCCACTTGGTATAGAGGCCACGGCGGTAGGCATCTTCACCCGGGCTGGTGTCCCAGTCGGTCGTGCGACCGAACGCAGCACGGAGACCGAGGTTCGGCTTATATGGACGCACGGAAGGGCCAAGCATCTTGTCGGAGAGTTGTCCGCTGACCGCGAGCGCCTGATCGCGAATCATCTCAGCAGAGAGTCGAAACCGTGGCCCGCGCGCGAGCAGCCGGTTGCGTGGATCTCGCTCAGCCAGTTCGGGCGAAGTGCGGGATGACTGCCGGTAGGTCGCACTGGTGACGATCTCACGGAGCAGCCATTTGGTGTCCCAGTCGTGACGCATGACTTCGACTGCCAGATGATCAAGCAATGCGGGGTGCGACGGCAGTTCGCCTTGAGTACCAAAGTCTTCGCTGGTCTCGACGATTCCCGTGCCGAATAGTTGCTCCCAGTAGCGGTTCACGACCACGCGGGCGGTGAGCGGGTTCGCAGGGTCGACCAGCCAGCGAGCCAGATCGAGCCTCGTGGGTTCGTCGACACCTTCAAGTGCATGAAACGCAGTGGGAACGCCGGGCATGACCTCCTCGCCGAGCGAACGAAAGTTGCCACGTCGTTGGATTTTGGTCACCCTTTGTTGATCGGGAGCAAGAGCCAACATCACGGGAGTTGTGATATCTGGCTTCATCTCTGCGAGCTGCTTTTTGAGGTCTGCCAATTGCTTCTCTTCCGGAGAGAGACCAGCTTCGCCATCCTTGAGATAAGCGAGGAGTGTCTCACGTTGAGAGTCAGTCAGTTTGTCGCTGTGCGCGGGGATGTCGATCGGTCGATCGTGCGGGGGCGACTCAGCGAATTGCTCGACGAACAACGGATGTCGGTTCTCATCAAAGAGAATGACCCGCCAGTCCTTGAGGCGTGTGTGCAGGTTGTTGTCCGTGCGGTTCCAGAGGACGACGCGGTCGATCGTCGCAGGCTCTTTTAACTCCACTTCCCACCACGGGTTGTCCTGCTGGGCGGTGTGACTGACCGATTTGGAAGCCTGATAATCGCCGTCGGTGTTGCCGTCGTTCGCTCGTTTGGCATCGCCGCCGAAATCGGTGCTGGACTGTGACGCGACTCCGTCGGTCGCGACGTTCGCTTCGCCGACGAACACCTGAACCTCGGCCAGATGTAGGAACCGTTGTTCGCCGAGCGACTGAATGCGAACAAACTTCGTAGTGAGCGCCCCCATTGGCAACTTGATCTCATCCTCTGGTGTTGCCTGCTGTAACGCAGCGGCCTCGTCGCGAATCTTGCTTTCCAGCAGGTCGATTTGCGTTTCGAGCTTGGCCATTTCCGTCAACTGGGCAACGCTGCGCTCCTCCAGCACGGGGGACTCATCCGGTCGGTCCGCGTCCTGAGTCTGATTCAGAATGGCGAAGAATTGAAAATACTCCTCCTGCGAGATGGGGTCGTACTTGTGCGAGTGACATTGGGCACACCCCATCGTCATGCCCATCCAGACTTCCATTGTCGTGTTGACCCGGTCAACGATCGCTGCGTTGCGGAACTCTTCATTGTTTGTGCCACCTTCGCTGTTGGTCATCGTGTTGCGATGGAAGGCCGTCGCGATTAACTGGTCATTCGTCGGGTCGGGGAGCAGGTCACCCGCGAGTTGTTCGACAGTGAACTGATCGAAGGGCATGCCCTCGTTGATGGCGTTGATGACCCAGTCGCGGTACCGCCAGATTGTCCGTTCATCGTCCTGAGCATAACCTTGTGAGTCGGCGTACCTCGCAAGATCGAGCCAGACGCGCGCCCAACGCTCGCCAAAACGGGGGGACGTCAGCAACCGATCGACCAATCGCTCGTACGCACCGGGCCTGGTGTCGTGGACGAACTCGTCAGCCTCCTTGATCGTCGGCGGGAGTCCGGTCAGATCGAGTGTCACGCGCCGGCAGAGGCGGTAGCGGTCGGCCTCTTCGCTGGGCGTGAGTCCCTCCTGCTCCAGTCTCGCGAATACGAAACGATCAATCGGATTGCGAACGAACGACTCGTATTCCACATCTGGCAGCGGAGTTTCCTGTGGTGCGACAAATGACCAATGCTCGCTGAAGGCGGCTCCCTGTGCGATCCATAGTCGGAGTGTCTCGATCTCTGCATCGGTCAGACGCGGACCGAGATCGCTGGGAGGCATGCGTTCGGAGCCGTCCGTGGAGAGAACCCGCCGCAGGAGTTCGCTCTGCTCCGGGTCGGTTGGCACGACGGCACGGTGCCCGCTGTCCAACTCTGCGAAGGCAGATTCCTGCTCGTCGAGTCTCAGGCCCGCTTCGCGGACCTCTGCGTCCGGGCCGTGACAGGCGAGGCAATGAGTCGCGAGGATGGGGCGGACATCCTGATTGAAATCGATCGTCTCCGCTAAGCAGACGGACGTTCCGCCGAGGCCGATGACAACTGTCAACCATGGCGAGAAAAGTCGGGAAGATTGGTGTCCGTTCAACGTTTCACCAGAATGAGAGAATACGCAATGACGAGACGCGATCCCGTTGGTCGCGGCTAAACGGCCATCATCAAACGATTTAGCCGCGACCAACGGGAGCGCTCGAAAGGATGCATTCTAACATGGTCGGAGTATATCTCGCCATTTGACAATGACTCGTCAACGAGATGAAATGGGGAACATGCAGGCACGGTCTGTGTGAAGAATGAGGGTGCAATGACCCTCATCAGACAATGTGTACGAAAGGGGCAGGTCATGAGCCGAAAGACTTGGTTGGGGTGCGTGATACTGACGATCTGCGCAAGCACGGTGGGACCAGCGTCGGCCAATGAACTTGCCGATCAGGCCCGCAAGATTCTGGAAGACCGATGTGGTGCGTGTCACGGCAAGGTGAATCCGCAAAGCGACCTGAATGTACTGGACCATGCGTACCTGATGGAGCATGGGTATCTGACGGCTGGGAATCTTGATGAATCCGAGCTGTGGTCCCGGGTCTCTACCGGTGAGGCGGACATCGTCATGCCTCCCGGAAAGCCGCTGCCGGCCGAGGAGGTCGCGATCATTCGTCAGTGGATCGATTCCGGGGCAGAGGCTCCTTCTGAGACGGTGCTCCGCCGTGAGTTTGTTTCCATCACCGACAATTACGCAGCGGTCGCAGCCGACCTGAGAAAGTATCCGGAAGAGGATTACGACCGATTGCGGTACTTCACGATCACGCACCTGCACAACAATGCGACGGTCTCCGATCAAGACTTACAGATCTACAAGGCGGCCCTGTCGAAGCTGATCAACAGCCTGAGCTGGGAGCCGGACATCTATTTGCCGGTCGAGGTCGACCCGCATGGAACGGTGCTGCGGATCGATCTGGTGAGCATCGGTTGGGACAAGCATGGCCAATGGCAGCGGATGTTGACGGACTACCCCTACGGGATGTCGTATGAGAACGCGACCGAAGATGCACTCAGAAATGACGCGACCTTCGTGTACGAAGCGACCCGCTCCAAGATCCCGATGGTCCGGGCGGACTGGTTCGTTGCGAAGGCGGGCATCCCGCCCATGTATCACGACCTGCTGCAACTTCCGGACGGTCCCAATACGGCAATCGAGATCGAGAAGATGTTGAATGTGGATGTCATTCGCGACTTCGAGATGAATCGCCTGGCCCGTGCCGGTTTCATTAAGAGCAACGTCTCGCAACACAATCGACTGGTCGACCGTCACCCGGCTGCGTACGGGGCGTACTGGAAGAGCTACGACTTCGGGAGTAGTGCCGGGAGCCAGTCGTTGACGCTGAATCCGTTAGGACCGAAATACAAAAACAACCCACACGAACGTGTCGCCTTCGAGCATGACGGGGGCGAGTTGATCTTCAACCTGCCGAACGGTCTGCAGGGATACTTGTTGATCGACGGCAAGGGAGCCCGCATCGATCGCGGTCCGATCAATGTGGTCTTCGATAGCAAGCAGCCGCTCGGCAACAACGAAGTGATTAACGGCATCTCCTGCATGGTCTGCCATACGCATGGAATGCAGCCGTTCCAGGACGACATCCGCAGTGGACACGGAGTCAGGGGGGCAGACGCTCTCAAGGTCGAACGACTGTTTCTGCCTCAGGACGAGTTCGACAAGTTGGTGGACAAGGACCGCCAGCGTTTCCTCACCAGCCTGGATGAGGCGATCGGACCGTTCCTGCGTGGCGAGGGAGACACGACGCCGATTACGGAGCTTCGTGAACCAGTGGGAGTGATCGCCCGACAGTACACAGAGAATATGGCCTTCGAGGACGTGGCCGCAGAGTTGCAGTTCGAAGATCATGGCAACTTGCGATTCATGTTTGGCACGCCGGCCTATCGGCAGTTCGGTCTCGGTGTGCTTGTGGATGACAAGGTGATCAGTCGGGATCTGTGGGAAAGACTCACGCCGTTCTCCACGTATCACGAAGTGGCACAGATGCTGGGATTCGGGATTCCCGAGCGAGTCTTTTCCTCGGACTGATCTCCAGCGACGGAGATTGACGAGGGATCAGACGAGGGAGAATTGGCAAGACGAAAATCAAACTTCGAGAACATTGACCATCAACGATGGGGAGTCGGGTCACATGAAACGATACATCACATTCACCAGTGTTGCCTTTGTTACTCTGCTTGCGTCTATGACGGCCAAGGCGGACGAGACGACGGCCTTCAATCGATTTGATGCCGCCAGAAAAGTGGCGCAAATCGTGATGCAGATCGCGCCAAACGAGAGAAGCTTCTTCGTCCGTGAGTTTCGAGCACCGTCGAGCAATAACGTCGGCCTCTCGAAGCTGATCGGAGAGCAACTGACGAAAGAGAATTTGACCGTAGGTCCGGGCGGTTCAACTGAGGTCGAAGGGAGGCTCCATCGCCTGCCGCGAGACCTCAGCAAGCCGCTGACCGGGTTCTCCATTCAAGGGGCAGTGTTCCTCTCGAACGGCAATGAACGTCGCTTCACGGTGAATGTCAATAACCGGGACGACGGGCACTCGGCTGTCACGGACACGGGCGAGACGAGTCCGTCTCCTGATACGACTCCCGGTGGAATCGCGGTGAGTGATCCGACGATCGTCGGGACCGAACTCCGTCCAAGCCCCAGCAGCCCCTACGGCGTGGAGATCCTCGTGGAATCCGCTTCCGGTCAACTTCAACCATTGACACCCTTCAAGGACGGCAATCTGATCAAGGTGAGTCTGAAGCAAGGTGACATTTACGCCGTGCGTGTTCACAATCGCTCAAGCTTCGAGGCGGCGGCTGACGTGTTGATTGACGGACTCGGCCGCTTCTCATTGGCTGATGATGTCGACCAGCGTGACAACCGGGACATCATCCTGCCGGGATCGCAACGCACCGTTCCGGGATATTACCGCACCACCGAACTCGTCGATTCCTTCCAGATCGGCGAATACTCCAAAAGTGTCGCTGCCCAGGTGCTGCCCAATCCGACGGATGTCGGGACTGTCACCGTGACGTTCGCTGCGGCATGGAAGATCGGGGAGAATCCTCCACCAAATGAACCTCCGGTTGCCAAGAGCCTTCCCCCCGTTGGGACCGTCGCCGGCCCACCCCGAAAAGATCCAACCGTCAAAGTCGAACGTAACATCGGCGGAATTCGGGCCGTGGTGAAGCTAAGATACTAATCATCTTGACTCCCGTCCTGTATGCAAATAGATTCGATGACTTGTGAAAACCACCCGGGTTCCATTTGTTCGTCACCTCGATGAAGGTGTCGCCGGGTGCGTTCTCGACATCGAGTTTTGTGAGCCATATGAGGAATCAGAGATGAAACGAGCAATTGCGTTATCTGTTTGTGCGGCACTGGTTGCGGTCTTTGCGGTGGGCGAAACTGCTGAAGCCGGTCGTCATTGCGGACGCCGTGTGCGTTGCCGCGCTCACCGAGTGCATCACCATCACCACTGCTGTGCTCCGTCATGTTGCGCCCCGACGACTTCATGCTGCGACACATGCGGTTCGACCTGCTGCGATAGTGGTTGCAGTTCATGTGACAGTGGTTGCAGCTCATGCGGCGGCGGCGAGCTCGTTCCGGCTGCACCGGCTGATGGTGGCCAGGCTGTTCCCGCCCCCGCTCCAGTTGCTCCAGGCGATGCTGCACCGCCCGAACCGAACCCGAATAACAATAACTTCCGAAGCGCTGAGTGAGCTGTTGCCGAACCTGGTTCCGGCATCAACGAGATTTCAACACCCGTCCCCAACAGTGGGGGCGGGTGTTTTTGACTATTGGGCCGCCCACATCTGAAATCCTTTATCACGGGAGTTGCTCCAGAATCACGGGAAGATTCAAGTCTGAGCTGCGTTCTCCCCGTGATGCCTCCCCCCGGTCCGCCTTGGACCAGAGATTGATTTCCAAATCTGCAAAGGGCATGATGCATCAGGCAGAGGGAAGTCGATCTCGGCAGACTGATGGACACTGGGGAAACCGCCATGAATGTGACTGACTTTGCTGCAAGAACGCTGCTGGCGATGGCCGTGACCATCCTTACGGGCATCTCTGCGCCTGCACAGGATGGCCAACCAACCCTGGTGCTCAACTCAATCGGACACACCGCATACATCCGTGATGTGCTGTTCGCTGACGATCAAACGGTCATCTCCACCAGCTACGACGGCACCGTTCGCGAGTGGGATGTCACGCAAGGTCGCCTCGCTCACATCTATCGTGGTGAACTTGGCGACCAGAATTTCGGAGAGGTTCACGGCGCTGCTCTTACTCCGGATGGCCGCTTCCTGCTGACGGGCGGCTGGTTCCATCCCGATGAGAACGGTACGCACCCCATTCGCATCTACGATCGCACCACGAAACAACTCGTGCATGTGGTGCAGGGACACCGGGGTCCGGTTCGTGCACTGGCTGTCAGTCCGGACGGTCGCTTTGTCGCAACCGGCGACTATCACGGTCTCGTCTACCTGTGGAGCCTACAGCCAGACGGCAGCCTCTCGCAGATTAATGGTTTCCAGGGTCACAACGAACGTGTGACCCGCATCGCTTTCGCCCAGGTCGGCCCGCCCCGACTGGTCTCGATCGGCTATGACAAACTGATTCGGTTCTGGAGCTACGACGGGGGCCAGTTCCAGTTTCTGAGCACGGGCGAATTGCCCGGCATGGACAACGTCTGGTGGGTCGCCCCACATCCATCGAAGCCGTTGTTCGCAATCGGTGGCAACATGAACCCCGGCTCGATCAAGCCAACCGTCGTTGCACCCGGTACGACGGGTGGATCCGTTCCTTCTCCATCATTGGGGCGCGTCGGGTTCTTTACAGCAGACGGGCAGCAACTCACTGATACTATCGATCTCCATGAAGGTGTCGGAACGATCGCCTTTTCAGGAGACGGACTCCGACTGGCCATCGGCACCGGTTACCCTGCTAGCACGTCTTCAGCGTACATTTACTCGTGGCCAAGTATGCAGAGGCTGCAACACTACCGCAAACACGAACGAACAATCGTGGCGATCGCGGTCAGCCCTGATGGACGACGTGTCGCCTCGATCGATGCGGGAAACCAACAAGTCCACGTTTGGGATGCCAACTCCGCTCAGCCGTTGACCATTTTGGGGAGCCTGGCAAAGTCCATCTGGAGTACGGCTTTCAGCGCGGATGGCAAGAAGCTGCTCTGGGGTTCGCACCTCCATCGACCAAACGAAGGTGTTCCCGATCATGAGTTGAACACACGCGGCAAGCTGGAATGGTCGTTCGATCTGGAGACCCTGACGCTGCGTTCTGCCGCACCGGCCGTCGGCGACCAGGAAGCCTTCAATCCCAACAACATCAACTTTGGCGCACAACCGACCCCTTCGACAGAAATTGAATCGACCGAACATGATCCGTTTGAGGGACAACGCGGCATGCTTCAACACGGAGGACGACAACTCACGATTACCCGTGATGCTCAGGGGCGCGAAACCGTCACCGCCTTGCCGGGTGGTCGACCTTTCACGACCGGTCGTGAGCGGGACAAGATCAATGGGATGACGTTCCTGCCGTCTGAGGATGGTCGCGGGGGGCTGCCGATCTTCGTCGTCGGCAGTCATACCTGTCAGATTTACGATGGTCTCACCGGACAACCCGGTATTGAGTTTCGAGGTCACCGCGATCAGGTGAACGCTGTCGCTCCTTCACCCTCGCATCCGTATGCACTCACCGGCGGTGCTGACAAGACGCTCCGCCTGTGGAACGTCCGGACTGGCGAACACCTGCTCAGCCTGTTCGTCGAGGGAGATGACTGGGTCACATGGGCGCCGACGGGGCACTACGCCTCCAGTCCGCGAGGAGAACGGCTGATCGGCTGGCAGATTAACAAGGGACCGAATCAGCTGCCCGACTTCTTCGATGGCACGCAATTCCATGAGACGCTTTACCGTCCGGACGTGATCCGCGCGATTCTCGGTCAGGGGAATGTGACGGCCGCGATCACGGCTGGCGGTGGTCAGCAAGTCACCGTCCAGAAGGTCCTGCCGCCGGTCGTCGAACTGCTCTCACCGACCGACCTGAACGTGCGACCGGCTGATGGAAAGCTGCAAATCAGCGTGCAGGCCCAGTCGCGGCAGGAGGACAATCCGCTCGTCAGTCTCACACTCTACATGAACGGACGTCCGTTCGAAGGACGCAACAGCCGACGTCGCATCACCACCACCGGCACCGATCCTGTCACTGAGACTTGGGACATCGACGTCCCGCCCGGCGAGAATGCCTTCACGGTCCGAGCTGCAACCAACAGCAGTCACACTGACTCGCCAGTGGTCAACGTCGTCTATCAGGTCGACGTGCAGACCGATCGCAAGCTGTTCGTACTCAGCATCGGCATTACCGAATACGCCGACGCCACCATCGACCGGTTGTACTACGCGCACAGTGACGCCGAGCAACTCAGCTCGACGCTGGCGGAGTACGGACGCCCTGTGTTCCGTGAAGTCGTGACCCGCCCGCTCACCAATGCGCAGGCCAACAAGTCAGCCATCCTCGACGGCCTCAAGTGGCTGCGCGACGAGATGACGGACAACGACATCGGCGTCGTGCTCTACTCCGGGCACGGAGCGGTCGATGACAGTTTCGGCGGGTTCTTCTTCCTGCCGTCCGATGTCGACGATGAAAAGATCGCAGACCGGGGCATCTCAGCAGACCTGTTCAAGCGGGCACTGGCGGAGATCCCCGGACGTCTGGTCGTGATGCTTGATGCCTGCCATGCCGGGGCCGTCAGCGCCGGGGGGATCATGCCGTCACAGGAGCTGAACGAAGACATGATCCACTCGCTCACCAACGAGCAACCGGGCATCGACGTCATCTGCTCGACGGATGGCCAGTCCGTCTCCGAAGAGTCGCACGAACTCGCTCACGGCTACTTCTCGCACGTGGTGCTGGAGGGACTCAAAGGTCAGGCGAACGACCGCCGTTTCGACACGATCGTCACGAATCTCGAACTCGAGTCCTACATCAACAACAGCCTGACACAACTCACGGGCGGCCGTCAGGTCCCGCAGTCCGGCAGTTCCAACGTCAGCAAAGCGATCCCGCTGACACAGGACCGCAAGGAAGAGTAGGGCAATCAGTCCAGCGTGACCAGCGGGCTGAGTTTGCGGACTTTTTCCTGGATGTCTGTCTTTTCGCTCTCGGTTTTGGCCTCTGCGTAGGCTTTGCGGAGCTTGGTCAGTTTGGCTCGCCGGCTACGGCGGCGGGCAATCTCTCGTGAACGTTCAACTCGCCCCATGGGGGATGTTTCCTCTGTCTGATCGATGAAAATGGCCATTAAGAATCCCCATTTCTATCCGCACGGCAGAAAGGCGTCAACTCTCATCCGTACGCACGAATCAGCAGGCTCACGCTGTAGATCACCACAATCGTTGTCACTAAGGTGCCAAAGTTCAGGACGAACTTCGCGGTTCGTGGCTGATGATGCGCAATTCGTTGGGTGATCAGGCAGATCGCGGCCACCATCCCCAGCTTGAAGCCCAGCAGTCCCTTCAGTGGCCCCCAGTGATTGATGAAGTAGGCGGCGATAGGGTTGCTCTCGATCAACCGCAGCTGGAGCGGACTGCCAAGCTCGTTGCTTTTGTACAGGATAATGAACGTCATGAAGTAATCGAGCACGTTGACCAACACGAACCACAGCGTCTCGTTCGGCAGCATGACGGGCTGGAACAGCTGCTGGGGTGGCCTGGCGGCTGGTTTGCGTTTCGGCTTGCGACGGCGTTTGGACATCGGGGTGAATCGGTGGTCAGTTGAGGTTTGACGGCTGTCCCATCATCATGGCAGGACTTCATCAAACTTGCACCACCATCACGCGGCCCGCGCTCCCGTTGGTCGCGGCTAAACATTTGAGGGACCGATGACTCGTTTTCTATCTGTAACCTTCTCGATGGCGATCTGTTGTGCGACGACCTTCGCTGACGGCCAACTGGAACGCATCCCGTACAACAATCCGGGTCTCGTTGTCGACTTGGGCGTCGGCCTCTGGGCGTGGCCGCTGCCGATGGACTACGACCGCGACGGCGATATGGACCTGATCGTTGCCTGCCCGGACGTTCCCTACAACGGCATCTACTTCTTCGAGAACCCTGGCTCGTCCGGCGATGCTCAACCCGTCTTCAAACCCGCAGTGCGATTGGGTGATGCCGTCCGCAACCTGCAGGTCTCCTATGTCGACGACGAAGTCCGTGTGATGTCGCCGGGCGTCGAGTATCGCAACTTCCGCGAGAGTTTACTCGACGACAAAATCGAACTCGGCCCGCCGGTGAAGATCGACCCGCAGTACGAACGCACGCGTGCCAACCAGTGGAAGTCGGTCGACTACGACGCTGACGGCGATCAGGACCTGATCGTCGGCCTCGGCGTCTGGGACGAGTACGGCTGGGACGACGCCTGGGACAAAGAAGGCAACTGGACCAACGGCCCGCTGCACGGATACGTCTACCTCGTCTCAAACAATGGAGACGACAAGTCCCCTGATTACGCTGCCCCGGTCAAACTCACGACCACCGACGGCAACCCCATCGACGTCTACGGCATGCCCTCCCCGAACCTCGCCGACTTCGACAACGACGGAGACCTCGACCTCATCTGCGGCGAATTCCTCGATGGCTTCACGTACTTCGAGAACACCGGGACACGAGAATCGCCGCAGTTTGCATACGGAAGGAGACTCACCGACACGTTCTACGTTCCTCGAAATGGAGAGTTGAAAGTTGGTGGAGAAGCTCCCGTCAAGATGGATCTCCAGATGATCACACCGGTCGCCGTTGATTGGGACAACGATGGCGACATCGACATTATCTGTGGCGATGAAGACGGGCGAGTCGCATTCATCGAGCATACCGGAGAGCAGCTTTCCGGTGCCCCGCACTTCCTTCGGCCGGTTTACTTCCAACAGGAGTCTGCCGACGTCAAATTCGGAGCGCTCGTCACGCCTGTCAGCACTGATTGGGAAGGTGATGGCGATGAGGATCTGATCTGTGGCAACACAGCCGGGTATATCGGCTTGATCGAGAATCTTGACGGAGAGGCAGTTCCCAAGTGGGGGGCGCCGCAGAGACTTCAAAAGTTTCTCCCGTACGGCGAGGGGATAGTTTACTACGAACTTCGCTACAAAGCGGGACCACAAGGATCGATCCAGGGTCCTTGTGAGGCGAAGTGGGGATACACAGCCCCGTCTGTTGCAGACTGGAATCATGACGGCATGCTTGACCTCGTGTCAAATGGAATCTGGGGAAAAGTCACCTGGCACCAGCGAACACCCGATGGCGAATTACAAATGGAAGAGGCCGTTAAGCTGTCGAGCGAACCAAGATGGGAAAAACCAGAATGGAACTGGTGGTCTCCAGTGGAGGGCGAACTGGTGACGCAATGGCGGACGACGCCCTGTGTCATCGACTGGAACGAAGACGGCCTGAACGATCTTGTCATGCTCGATCATGAGGGGTATCTGGCGTTCTACGAGCGGACCAAGCAGGATGATGAATTGGTCCTCCAGTCACCCCAACGGATCTTCAAGATGGAAGGGCCCTGTGAGTTCGATGGCAAGCACAATCCGATGGGGGACGAGACCGACGGACTGCTGCGATTGAATGCGAAGCGTGCGGGGGGCAGTGGACGCCGCAAGTTGTGCTTTGCGGACTGGGATGGCGATGGACGAATTGATCTGCTGGTCAACAGCCTCAATGTCAATTGGCTGCGAAACGTGCGCACCGATGACGAGGGATTCACCTGGTTCAAAGACATGGGACAACTCGACGAGCGAGTACTCGCGGGGCATACGACCTCGCCGACGGTCGTCGACTGGGACAAGAACGGCATTCCCGATCTGCTCGTCGGCGCGGAGGACGGATTCCTGTACTACAAACAAAACCCGCGGGCAGTACTCGCCGCATCAGAGCCGCGCCCGTCAGAAAGCGGCCGCTCGCAAACGGTCCAATTGGCACAAGGTCCTGAGGCCGAATCCGGCGATGACGCTTCGGAAGATGTAGTAAAAGTCGAAGCTGATCAACCGGGAAAGAAGGGGATGCTCAGGAGTGAATTCATTTACACTGAGGCTCCTTTCCCGGAGTGTCATGCGTCGACGATTGCGGAGACGCCGTCGGGGTTAGTTGCTGCGTGGTTTGGTGGCAAGCACGAGAAGAACCCCGATGTGGGCATCTGGGTCTCGCGAAATGTCGACGGTGAGTGGACGCCTCCGGTGGAGGTTGCCAACGGCGTGCAGCATGCCGATCTGCGTCATCCAACGTGGAATCCGGTGCTGTTCCAAATGCCGGACGGACCGCTGCTGTTGTTCTACAAGGCGGGGCCCGACCCTCGAACGTGGTGGGGCATGCTGACCGAGTCAACGGATGGCGGCGCGACCTGGTCACACCCGTGTCGCCTGCCGGAGACGATTGACGGCCCGGTCAAGAACAAGCCCGAACTCATCGGTGATCGTCTGGTCTGTCCCTCCAGCACCGAGTACGACGGTTGGCGGGTCCACTTCGAGATTACGAAAGATGCTGGCAAGACGTGGAGGCGGATCGGGCCGATTAACGACGGCAAGGAGTTCAATGCCATTCAGCCATCGATCCTGATTCACGACCAGGACAAACTGCAGGTGCTCTGTCGATCGCGGGAGGGAAGTATCGTCTCCAGTCGGTCGGAGGATGGCGGAGAAACGTGGGGCGAGATGGAACGGACGGTGCTTCCCAATCCCAATTCGGGGACGGATGCGGTCACGCTGACTGATGGACGGCACATCCTGATCTACAATCACACTCAACGAAACTCAGGCAGCCCGCGTGGTCGCAACATGTTGAACGTGGCGGTGAGTGAGAACGGCATCGACTGGCAGGCTGCGTTCGTGCTTGAGCATACGCCCAAGGCAGAGTTCTCCTACCCGGCTGTCATTCAGACGAAAGACGGTCTCGTGCACATCACCTACACCTGGCATCGCAAACGGGTCAAGCATGTGGTCGTCGATCCGAAGAAGTTGAAACTGCAACCGATTGTCGACGGCATGTGGCCCGGTTTGCCGGACGCAGGTGCTTTGCCGAAGGAATAGACCACGGATTCCACGGATGACACGGATAAGAAGCACGGGTTATGACGTGGCGATGACCGCGACAACGATCTGTGCCCATCCGTGTGATCCGCGGTTCATCATTCCGCAAACTCTGAACAACACGTCGGTCAAATGATACGAACGCTCCTCCCTGCCCTGACCATTCTCTCACTGCAGGTCATCACCTCATCACGTCTCGCTGCCGAGTGGCCTGAGTCGGTGAGTTTGATTGACCTCAACGAGGCGACTGATCGTCAAGTCGTCGTTGATCGGGAGCCGGGGCAGTATCTGGGGCATCCGACGACAGTGCTATTGGAGGATGGGCAGACGATGCTGATCGTCTATCCGGAAGGGCATGGTCGCGGTGCGATTCGGTATCAACGCAGCACCGACGGGGGGCTGACCTGGAGTGGACTCCTCGACACCCCTCAGAGTTGGGCGACGTCGAAAGAGGTACCCACGATTCACCGTGTCGTCGATGCGGCTGGCAGGAAGCGGCTGATCATGTGGTCCGGGCTGTATCCGGCACGGTTGGCGGTCAGCGAAGACGATGGTGAGAGTTGGAGCGAACTCAAGCCGGCGGGCGAATGGGGTGGCATCGTTGTGATGGGGTGCCTGGAACGGCTCAACACGGGCAACGGACATTACATGGCCATGTTTCACGACGACGGTCGCTTCTTCGCTTCAGAGAGTAAGCAACAAAATCCGGTGCAGTTCACGTTGTACAAGACGCTTTCGACCGACGGTGGGTTGACGTGGTCCTTTCCGGAGGCGATCCAGTCGTCAACGGAAGTCCATCTCTGCGAGCCGGGGTTCTTTCGCTCGCCCGATGGCAAGCAAATCGCGGTGCTGCTGCGCGAGAACCGGCGGGAGAAGAACTCGCACATCATCTTCTCCGAAGATGAAGGCAAGACATGGAGTGAGCCTCGGGAAGTGCCCGACTCGCTGAGCGGCGATCGACACACCGGAAAGTACGGCCCGGATGGACGACTGTTCATCTCGTTCCGCGCTCGTTCTGCGAAGGGGCGACCGAGTCCGTTTGAAGGAGACTGGGTCGGCTGGGTCGGCACCTATGACGACCTCGTGAACGGCGATCCGGGTCAGTATTATGTCCGCCTCAAGGACAATACCAAGGGAGCCGACTGTGCCTATCCACCGGTCGAGATTCTCCCGGACGGCACGTTCGTCACGACGACGTATGGTCACTGGGATAAGGGGGAGGAGCCGTACATCCTGAGTGTGCGGTTCACGTTGGAAGAACTGGACCAAATGTCCGCCGAGTGACAACTATCACCTTTTGGTCAACAAAAAAGGCTCTCGCCACATCGAGCGGACGAGAGCCTGTTGAATGATTGAGAGTGCCGTTCAGGTCATCACTGCTGGATCGCCATCGGGTCGTACAGGCATGGCCGATTCCGGGCCAACCTCGCACCACGTTCGCTCTTATTGCGCAGGCATGAGCGGGATGCTGAGAGCTGGGTCGCCAGACGATGCCGGGGCTCGTCGCAGCAGGTGAGCCGAACTTGCCTCGACGGCTGAGAATGAAGCCGTTCACCGAGGCAGGCCTCTCACCGAAAGTCCCACGGTGGATCTTGCATAGGCGTCCTCCCTTCACGAGGAAAAACTTGGCAAGGAAGCAACTGCTTCTACACAAATTCTACCGTGGCACATCCGGTGTTCAAGAAGATTCTGAGTCGGTTTCAGAAACCTGAGATTTCTTGAGAATTATTCCTTCGCCTTTGGGAAGCCGGCCGAGATGAGTGCATCGTAACCGGGCTTGAGCGGACGAATGTCGTATCCATGCTCAGCAAGGATCTTACCAGCGACGAGGCATCGTCCGCCTGACTTGCAATGCACATAGATCACTTTTTCGTCCGGCAGTTGTTTCAATTCCGACTCTTTCACGCCGTCGCGGAGCTGACTCAACGGCAGGAAGATGGCCCCTTCGACATGACCGCTGTCCCACTCACTTTTCTCGCGCACATCGAGCAGCACCGCCTTTTCATCGTGGAGGTTCTGTTTGACTTTGGACAAAGAGTCCGTGGTGTGCTCAAGCGGCTCGGCCGCATTGAGAGCCGACGACAAGCAGGCCACGATTACGATGGCAGGACCAAGAACTGAGCGACGCATGTGAGGATGCCTTGTGAAAATGTGACGGCCTGAGATTCGGATTGTTCGATCGATGTCAGTTTATCGGATGCGTCAACGCATCGACAGTTCGGGCACAACGGAGCAATCGACTCAAGCGTCGAAACCGCCGATCGCGGACCCTCGAGAGGCGATGTGCGAGTTTCAGTGCTCAGTGAGCGACGCGACGGACCGGCGCCTTGAACCCACCGTCGTCTTCGGTTGACTGTTCCGGCGGTCGCGGAAGCGTTTCCTGGGCCATTGTCATCGGTCGTTTGGATGTGCCCGGCTTGTTTTGCAGCGGTTGCGTTGAGATCGTCGGCAATTGGAAGTCTCCCGTGTCGATCTTGACCTCAACAGGGGGAGTGGGAGTTTCGACGGGTGGGTCGAAGTAGGGCTTGGGATGTGTCGCCGGTGGTGGCGGCGTCGGCAGCGTCTCCGGTGATACCTGCGGGGGTGTCAATAATGGTGGAGTGATGGGTGCGGGCGTTGGAGGTTCGCCGGCTTCCGGTGACTCGGTCGACCAACCGTGCATGGCGGGACCGACTTCCGGAGTGGGGATGCCGATGTTGGATTCTCCAACCGGATGAGCAAACGGCTCCGGTTCCGCGTGCAGCATGGTTGCTGTCGGGATGGTGCGGGCCCGTGCAGCGGCCTTCTCGACCGCATCGCAGCGTGCCTGATGGCTCCACGGGCCTTCCGCCAGATAGACGTTGTTGAGGTCGAGCAAAGTTCCTGACCGGTGATGAGTCTCCATGATGGCGATGTTGTATTGAATCATTGCCTGCAGAAAGGCAATCTGCGTTTGGGTCAACTGATCATGAGCACGCAGAATTGTTGATTGAGTGACACGATCAGGTGTCGCCTGTCGTTGGGCTTCGTACGTTCGGAGCAGTTCCTCAGCTGCAAGTTTGCGATTCAGCGTATTCTGCATCGTGAGATATGCGCTATCCAGGTCACGGAAGGCGCGGGCGAGTTCGTGGCTGATCTCGATCTCCTGATCATGCAGAGCCTGGTACGCTTTCTGGAGTTGGATATGCTGGTTTCGCAACTGGGCACGGGCCGCTCGCAAACCGAGCGGCAATGAGAACTCGAAGCCCATGTTCCAACTGGTGTGATCGCCGTCTTTCAAATTGCGATAGGCGCTTCCCAGATTGCGATTGGTGATCCCGTCTGCCGCTCCTCCGAAGAGGTCGTCGCCGAAGCCATTGACGCCGTATGATGAGACGAAGTCGAGTCGGGGGCGAATCAGGTTTTCGGCTGCCCGCATCTGTAATTCAAACTTCTTGATATTCCACTTCTGCTTTCGCAACTCGACGCGGCGTTCGAGGGCGTCGCCGAGTGTCAGGTGCCAGTCAGGAAGCAGTTCGGCCATGACCGGGTCGTCGACGGGACGAATGATGCGACCGTCGTTCGGTGGAAGTCCCATCATGCGTCGCAGCTGGGCTTCCACGTCGTACAGATTGGCACGAGCCGTCATCACGCGGCCATCAATCTGCAGAACCAGGTCCTTCGCTTCGCTCTCCTCGACGGCACTACCGCCTGCCGCTTGAGCTTCAACGCGGGCATTCACCGATCGCCAGTTCTCCAGCGCCTCGCGTTGCAGTGTTGTCTCAGCGTCAAACTGCTGGTAGGCGAAGTAGAGCTGCCAGTATAACGTTTCGATGTCCGCGACGACATTCGTTACACCGAGTTCAAAGTCGGCAATGGTGATGTCATTGTTGATGCGGGCGATGACGACACCCTGCTGGACGCCGCTGATACCTTCGATATTCTGAGAGATGGGACCTGCGATCCGCGTGTATTCGACACCCGCACCGGCGAGCAATGGCTGACGGAACTGAGCCTGAACGTTGCCGGTGTAAACCGACGGGAACAACTGGTTGGTGACATTGTCCCATTCGTAGTTCCAGTTGTGAGAGAGGCCGAAGATGCCGCCCGTCGCCAGTTGCTTTTGCAGCGAAGTGCTGAAGTTCGCGGTGTCCTCCTTGAGTGTCTGACCGGGCAGGACTCCGACGTTGAAGAGATTGTTCTGAATTCGTTCGTCACGACCCCAGGTCATGGTGGTCGTGAACTGCGTGTCGAACTCAGCCAATGCTGCCTCGACACCCCGCGAGCCGAACAGGATGCCCGTCTCCTGAATGGCGATATCGAAGGTCGACGTCGCGAAGTCCGGATTGGCGAGGATGGGATTACCGGGAGAGAGGAACTGTCCGCTCGATCGGAGGATGCGGCAATTGGCGAGTGAGGTCTTGATGGCCTCTTGAAGGGTCAGGTCCCACACCTCATCCTTCTTGAGATTTCGCAACCGCCTCGGCTCCATCGCCATCATGGCAGCCGACTGAGGGGCTTCACACTCCAGGTCCGGAAATTCGATGTCGGCTGCGTAGTCCCGGTACTCTTTAATCTCGACGTCATTGATCGACTGGGGCACGCAGTGCGCTCGTGCACGTTGCCGGTTCCACAGGGGCATGTGACACCCCGAGAAGGTGACAACGACGATCAGCATCAGAGCGCACACCGGTTTCAGCGTGCGTCGAGGGCCGATTGTTCGATCTGCGGTGCCGAGTTGCGGCATCTCGCTCTCTGGGGTTACTGCGCGGATGGATGGATGAGCGTCCGTCAGGGCGCTTACCCTCTGTTCATCGGTGCATAACCGTTACAGAGTGATCGATTCCGATAATCAGAGCATCCGATACAAGCGATTCGTTCGTTAGAACCCGGAGGATCGTTAAAATCGGAAGAGTTAACCCAGATAACCCATGTTCACAGGCGGAAGTGGAACGTGCGGCGGAGGGCACGCCAAATCCACTGCATGCCCGATCGCTCCGCCACGATGAACCTCGCCTGGCCCCTCATGCCGCTCTTGAGCAACTGGGGGTCTTGGTCAACTTGGACAATCGCCTGATAGACGATGGTGCCCGAGAGCTTCTCGCGACCTTGCGAATCAGTCGCAGTCGGCAGGTTTCCTCCATATTTATTGGAGAGAGCTTTGGGGGCAAACTCCCGATGCCGGTCTGAAATTTCGGAGATCGTTCCGGTGAGTTTGATATCGGGCATGTGATCGAGCTTGAGGCCGACTTCACGCCCCTCCGCGATGTCGTCCCGATCCGCCTGATCGATCAACAACACTGCCCGGAATGAGTCGACAGGTGCGATGCTGCAAACTTGTGTTCCCTCTTCCAATACGGCGCCGCGGTTCTCGGTTTGTAGTGGCGTGCCGTGCCAACTTGGGAGTTGCTCATCGAGACGATCCAATGAGGGCTCCGGGACACGCGGCGGCTCGACGACGACGCCCGCCGCTGGCGACTTGATTGCCAGTTGTGCCATCTGCGTCTCGATTTCTTCGATCTCGAATTCGATGTCGATGCGTCGACCGATTGCCTCGATCCGGCTTGTCGTATCGCCATCGCGTTCGTAGAAATCGCGCAGGGTCGTGTAGAGATGCAATTGATGCTGGAGCTCTCGCAGCGCATCCTCCAGTTCGGGACTTTCGAGCACCGCCAGGAGATCCCCCTCCTCGACGTGATCGCCCGGCTTGACGTGGATCTCCTTGAGGACGCCGGGCGTTTGTGCGTAAACGTCATACACGTCGACCGGCTCAATCACGAACGCTGCCTGCGTGAACCACGGAAACGGGATCATCACGGCAGCAGCGAGCAACAGCGCCAGCACGGTGAGTGTGGTCGCGACCTTTGCGGCACTCATGGATTCCTGACGTGGCATGCGGATGATCTTCACGACGCTCCATCCCAGATTGATGAACACGGCCCCCATCGAGACCACCGCCAGAATAATCCCAATGCTCTGCAAGCGATACGGCTTGAGCACGGTGTACAGGAAAATCGTGATTCCAAACAGGACAAACCAGCGGTACAGGCTGGAGGCGATGGCGTAAAAGATGAACCAGCCCTTCCCCGCTTTCGGCATAAACGGGTCTTCGGGCATTTCGATGCCGAGGCAGTACCACGCAAACGTGTGCTGCAGCATGGTGCTCGCCTTTTGACGGAGATTGGGGATCTCCAGCAGGTCTGCGAGCATGTAGTAACCGTCGAATCGCAACAACGGATTGGCATTGAAGATGACGGTCGTCACCGTGCTGACAAAGAACAGGTTCAGGCACAGGTGCTGCACCATCCCCGGCTTCGCGTACCACCACATGAAGATGGCAATGGATGCGAGCACGACCTCGACATACATCCCGGCTGCCCCGATGAAGATCCGCTGCCATTTGTTTTTGAGCATCCATGAGTCGGTCACATCGCAATAGAGCGTCGGGCTGAACACGAGCAGCATCACCCCGATGCCGTGACACTCCCCTCCGAAGTGCTTGCAGGAGAACGCATGGCCGAACTCGTGCATAATCTTGGCGAAGGCGAGCGTCGCCCAGAGGTACATCAGGTTGGGCCAGCCGAAAAACTGCTGGAATTCCGGAAGCTTGCTCCTCACGTCGCCGAACCGCATCGCAAGGAATATCCACGACGAGAACACGAGCGTCAGAATGCACGTGACCGCAAACGGATGAAAGACCCAACGAATGAAAGGGTACATCACCTGCAGGAACCGCTCCGGGTCCCAGCCGGGGAGACGGATGTAGAGCGGGTTGCGGATGACGTTCCAGAACTCCTTCCACTTTCGCTCACTTCGCGTGTGCTGAAGGCCGATTGCCCGTCCGGGCCGCTCGCTCATCAGCAGGCCCTTCTCGTGCAGGTCCTGAATCAGCTGCTGAACCGATCGCAGCGTGAAGGGGGTCGCTGGAAACTGCTGCTGTAATTCGTCACGGACTTCGTCAAGACTCCGCTCGCCGTCCAGCAGCTTGAGTGCTGCGTATTGCTCGGGCTGCAGCCGGTAGTACTTCAACCCGCAGGGGTCCTTCACGACCGGATAGGGGATTCCCTTGTAGAGAATCTCTTCGACGATGATGTCCTGCCGCGTCCGCAGCGGAACGGGCCGCTGAGACGAAGGACGCATCGAAGGTGCCGCGGTCGTGTGCTGCATGGACTCCAGTGTGCCGTGAAGTCGGCGTTACGTCCACTGTTGAGAACTCGAATGTCGAATTCAGAATGTCGAAAGAAATCTGATACGCAAAGTCCGAAATTGTGCTTTGATCCTTCGTGCTTCCTTCGTCTTTCAGACTTCGAAAGTCGTCATTGATCACGTTCCGGGGTTAACCAGTCGATCAAGGAACAAACTTAGCGTGTTGTCACGCGCGGTCGCACCTGGATGGTCATCTTGGCCGGCAGACCTTCGAGGAGGATATTGTCGCGGTTTTCGACTTCGGCCCAGACGCGCAGTTCATCCGAGTAGCCCGAGTCGTCGCGTGTGTCGACTCCGATGAAACCGACGCGACCAGCGAAGACCTTCTCTTCCTCCGGCAGCGGAGTCCGTTGGGGCGTCTCGGCCGCACCGCCGAGATCATCGTCGATGTTCAATACATCGGACGAAAAGATGTCTTCGTTCAGGCCGGATTTGAGTTGTGAGAAATCCAGCTGAATGCGAACGCCGTCGCCGACCTGAATCTTTCGTGCGTCTTCGTACCGGATCCAGCCGCTCACCCGGACGCGGTTGGTGTCCACGATGGTGATAATGTCGTCATCCAGATTCACCGCCTCGCCGACGTGCTTATGCACTTTCGTGACCAGTCCACTGAATTTGGCGTGCACGGAATAGCTGAGCAGTTCGGCATCAGCCTGCTCTTTGGCGATCTCACTCAGGGACACCTCCTCCTCTGCCTGCTGCACCTGGAGTATGCGGGCATCGTAGATCAGTTGTAGACGCTCAATTTCCGTCGCCGGAAAAGCGTTGGCAGCAACCTTGTTGGCATTCTGTGCTGACGTTAAAGCGATCTCGGCCGCATCTCGCTCCTTAATGGCGATCGCAATCGGCTTGGTCATGGCCGCCTGCGCCACTCGCAGCCTGAGGTTGGCTTGGGCAACTTCGTCTCGCAGCTGGACCACCAGGTCACCCGCCTGCACGATGTCCCCCTCCTCGAAAGGAAGCTCAGCGATGATCCCCGGTCGCTCGGTCGCATAGGTGCTGATGTTCACGAACTTGACCGCGCAGGAGTCGACCGTCACAACATCTGCGCTGGACGACGATTGATCATCCGACTCTAAGTTCCCGGTTTGCCCAATCGACAGAGCCAGTAGAAAACAGACGAGCAGGCCGGATTTGCGAGTCAGCATGACATTGTCCTTTTCAAAACAAGCAGTTACGCTCAGAATAGTACCGGGAATCTCGAATCTCCGGAACTTCAATCTGACGAGCCACGCTGTTCAAAGGCGATGAAACTGGAAGACCCACTCCGCAAGAATCTCGGGGAGCTGCGGCTCACGGGGGATCGGTTGCTCGATTCACCGCCAACAGGCGAGCGGTTCTTTCGTGAACTGCTCAATACGGCTGTGGACGGCGAACGACTGCTTGCGGGCATCGTGTGGATGGTCGGACAGGAAGGGCGACTCCAGGCGTTCTGCGACGCCGGCCTCAAGAACCTCTCTGCCGACGGCAAACTCACCGTCGGTCCGAACGAACTCCAGCAACTGACGGGTGCCCTGCAGGAAGGCAAGGTCGTTGTCCTGAATGGGCAGGCAACCATCAACAGCGGACAGCGACCACGAGTCATCGGCCCGCTCACCAGTGACGGACGGTCGATCGGCGGTGTCGAGTTGTTCTTCGACTCCGAACAACTCCCCGGCGGGCATCGGGACCTGTTGCACTTCGTCGAGGAGTGGTGCGGCTACGGGGCGAAGTATCTGGAACAACAGCGGCGTGCCAGTCAACAGCCCAAAGACCCGACCGGCTTCTGGGAGCAGTTCGAGCGCTTCACGTTGGAGTTGCAACGCTCGCTCAACGTGCGTGAGGTCTGCGGGATCGCGGTCAATGACGGACGCATCATCATCGGCAGCGACCGCCTCAGTCTGGTCCTCAAGGAAGGGCGGCGGATCAAGGTCCGTGGCATCTCGGGACAGGACGACGTCGAGCATCGAGCGAACCTCGTCAACTCGATGAGGAATGTCGCCAAGCAGGTGATCCGCGTGGGCGAACCGCTCGTCTATCGGGGAGCCATCGAGGGCATTCCGCCTCAACTCGAGAAACCGCTCGCGACGTTCCTGCAGGAGAGTCGTTCGCGGATGGCGTTGTTCCTCCCTTTGTACCCGCGTGACGAGTTTCCGCACAAAGAGGAGAAGGACCCCAACACGCCCGTTCGCAAGAGGAAGGTCAAGCCGCTAGGCTGTCTCGTCGTCGAACAGTTCTCGGAGAGCCGACCGCTCCCTGTGCTGCGTGAGCGTGCCGAGCTTGTCGCCGATCATGTCGCTGCGTCCTTGCACAACGCGCGCAGACATCAGGACATCTTTTTGCTCTGGTTGTGGGTGGCGATCGGTCGCTTCTTCGGCTGGTTCCGAGGCCGCAATCTGTTGATCAGTCTGGCCGTCATCGCGGGCATCGCTGCGGCGGGCACGGCTCTCGCTTTCGTTCCCTGGGACTACCGCGTCGAAGGCATCGGCAAGACGATGCCCGTCATCCAACAGAGCGTCTTCGCCCCGTGGGACGGTGACGTTGCCGAAGTCTTCGTCGAAGGGGGAGAGGTGGTCAAGAAGGACCAACCCCTTGTCAGGCTCGTCAGCGACGACCTTCGCGAGGAACTCGTGACGGCAAGGAACGAAGTGAATCAAAAGGATAAGGTCGTGGTGACGGCGAAAAGCCTTTTGCGAGAGGCACGTGCTCGGGACAGCGAGGAGAATAGAAATGAAATCCCGCGTCTGCTCGTTGAGCAACTTCGGGCCGAGCACGAACTCCTCGCCGTCAAAGAGCGAGTCCGTATTCTGGAGGATCGCATCGAGAAGCTCACGGTCCGCTCACCCATCGACGGCATCGTGGCGACGTTCAAAGTCAAACAGAAACTGCAGAATCGCCCGGTCCGGCGGACAGAGGCACTCTTGGAGGTGATGGATCACACCGGAGAATGGCAACTCGAACTGGAGGTCCCCGAATACCGCATGGGGCACATGCTCAAAGCTCTTGAACGCTCAGAGGATCACACACTCCCCGTCGAATACGTACTCGCGACGGCCGTCGAGACGAGCTACGAAGCGAATGTCACCAAGATCGCCACTCGCACAAACGAGTCTGAGGAGGAGGGGACCATCGTCGAGGTCTATGCCGACATCGACGCTGACACACTCCCCAGCCGCCGCATCGGTGCGGAGGTCGAAGCCAAGATCAACTGCGGCCAGCGCAGCCTCGGCTACGTACTCTTCGGCGACGTGATCGAGTTCGTCCAACGCCACTTCTGGCTGTAGCGTTTGGACGCGTTACGAGTACGCTTGGAATGGTGAATCTCCGCTCCGGTAATGTAGGCAACCGCGGCAGCTCATTATGAAAATCACCGTGAAGCCGTCTCCTTCACGACGTGACCCGTTTTAGGGTCGATGGTGAGATTCAGATTCTCATCATCCTGCGTGTAGAAGAAGAAGCCCATCATCATTTCGTGATAGGTCTGCGGACCGTAGCCGACGGTCTCGGTCGGGTCGGGGTTGTAGGGGTTGAACTTCGAGTTGTCGAAGTGAGCTTCGACCTCAATCTTCGTGCCGGCGGGGAACTTACGTTGCCGCTCGGGCCATTCGTATCCCAGTTGCCAGTCGAAGCTGTAATTGGGGACGGTCAGCAGCTTCTCCCGTTTGCCGTCCGGGAATTCGGCGGTGAACGTCATGTCCTTGCCACGCACGTGCATATGCGAAAACATGCCGATGCCCGTCACGTCGTGCTCGAACGTTTCCTGCTCCTTCACCAGACTGTGCCCGTCGCCCGGAGCGATCTGGAATCCGTAGTTACTGACCAGCACGTGCCGGAACGACTTCTTGACCGTTTCACGAGCGTGAGTCAGCCCGAGCGAGAGGCGGCAGCGTTCCTTCTGTCCGGTGGTGGTATAGTGGATTTGCAGTGCGAGTGCGTGTCCGCGCGGGAAGTGCACAGCGATGCCATTCTCCAGTGATAGCGCCCCAACGCCCGGCACCTTGCCCGTGATGAAGCGAGCCGTTTTGATCCCTTCGGTCGGCTTGAACATCAGTAAATTGCAGTGATGCACGACGCGGGGATTGTCCGGCAGAATCTCAACCTTCTGCACCCAGGTGTCCTCTTCGAAGACGTAGGGCAGAATCGAATACTGATAGTCGACGTACCCCTCAGCCGGCAGCTTGTGCTCTTCCAACGCGGTGATGACGCGATCCGGCTCGCCGAGTAACCAGGTTCGTCCTTCCCGGACGTCATCGGGGACGACGGTCACCTTTTCGTTCCCCGCCGGGGCTCCCGCTGCGACCCATTTGAGGATTGTCTGCTTCTCTTCCTCCGTCATGCTGCGGTCGTTGATGAATTCTTCGTCTTCCGGTGCGCCGTACCACGGCGGCATTCGCTCTTCCGCGACAGTCTCTGCAACCATCTCGGCGTTCGCAGCCACGTCCTCGTAGGACAGCAATGCGAACGGGGCTTCCGTATTCGGTTGGTGACATTCGGCACAATGCTTCTTCATCAGCGGAGCGATGTCCGATTCCCACGTGAGTGACTCGTCCGGTTCGACCGGGGCGTACGGCGTGATGCGGCATCCATCGACGGCCGTCTCCGCGACCGAGACTTCAGTACCTGCCAAGACAGCATCGATTGCATTCTTGAGCTCGTCGCTGGTCACGCGTGGCGTGTTGCCCCCCAGTCGATACTGATCGTCGATTCGCCCGCGATATCGCAGATTTCGCTCCGCATCGAGGACGACAACTTCGGGTGTCCGTTGAACGCCCATCGCTTCGACACAGTTTCCCGCGATGTCCTTCACAAAGGGGAAAGGCACATCATATTCGAGAGCGTGCATGGCCATATCGCGGATCGAATCCGCTTCGCTCACGTTGATCGCCATGAACTGTACGTCGGGATACGCCTCGTGCAGTCGCTTGAGCTTCGGCATGTACCGCTGAACGATCGGGCATGTCGTGTTGACGAACACGGCGACATACGCCGGATGCTCACCGAACTCACTCAGCCGTCGCGGGAGATAGCGAATGTCCTTGAACGTCACGTCGACGATCGTGTCACCGATGCTGACCTCCTGCGTCTCACCGGCGGGTGCTTGACAGGTCAAGGTCAACATCCCGGCCACGACGAGTAAACAGACCAGTCGCGATTGAAATCTCATGGAGTTATCCGTCAAATACAGGTCAGCGCGAACCGTTAACTTACTAATGATTGTGCCGACATGTGACAGGTTCGGTCAAGGGTGAACACAGGCCTCGATCTCGCTCGCATCCCATCTCTTGTAGGCTGCTCATGAGTCAGACAATGCGGCTGACCAACTTCGGACGCAATCTCACGTGGCAGCCGGAGCACTTCGCACAGCCGACTTCTGAGCAGGAAGTCCTTGACCTGCTCAACCAGCATCGCGGCAAACAGATCCGGGTGATCGGTCGATTGCACGCGTGGAGCGAGGCAGCGAAATGCAATGAGGTCTCGCTCGATCTGCGGAACATGTCGTCGATCACGCTCCATCACGAGGGGGATGATCACTGGGTCGAAGTCGGGGCGGGTTGCCGGATCAAGGACCTCATTCTTGAGCTCGACCGGCAGGGGTGGACGCTGCCATCGGTCGGGCTGATCATGGATCAGTGCATTGCAGGAGCCTGTGCGACCGGCACGCATGGCTCCGGGCGACACAGCCTGTCGCACTATGTGCAATCAGTGCGGCTGGCGACGTACGACGCGGAGACCGGCCAGGCCGTCATTCGCACAGTTGACGAGGGGGATGAGTTGCGGGCCGCACGCTGTGCGATTGGATGCCTGGGGGTGGTGACATCACTTCGCCTGCCCATCCGCCCGCAGTACACCATTCGTGAGCAAATTCGCTATCGTCAGATCCGCACGCTCGAAGCCGCCTTGGACGCAGAGGAGGAGTACCCACTCCAGCAGTTCTATATGTACCCGTGGCTGTGGGAGTTCGCCGCTCAACACCGCGAAGAAGACCGTGACAACAAACGCAGCAGCGTCGCATGGCTGTACCGCCTCTACTGGCTGATCAGCCTGGACATCTTTCTGCACCTGGAGTTTTTGTTCCTCGTCCGCATCTGTCGAGGCTGGGGCATCCGCACGCTGTTTCGGTCGTTCCTGCCCAAAACGGTGATCGAAAACTGGGTCGTGTCTGACACGGCGTACAAACAACTCACCATGCAACACTCGCTGTTTCGGCACATCGAGATCGAGATCTTCGTCAAGCGGTCTCATCTGCCGGGGACGATGAAGTTCGTTGAACAGTTCCTCAGGCTGGGCGGCGGTGAGCGGGATGCACTCGCACCCGAAATGCGGTCACAACTCGAACCGCTCGGACTCTTCGACGAACTTGATGCCTTCTGCGGAAAGTATCTGCACCACTATCCCATCTGCATCCGCAAGATCCTGCCGGACGACACTTTGATCTCGATGGGCTCCAGCGACGATGAGGCGATCTACTCCGTCAGCTTCATCAGCTATGCCCGGCCAGATGACCGGGCCGGTTTCCTGATGATGGCCGACCTGCTCGCGCGGTCGACCGCTGCGTTGTTCGGCGCACGACCTCACTGGGGCAAGGTCAACCCGCTCCCTCCCAAGACGCTCGTCGACCTCTATCCGCACATCGGTCGGTTCAAGCAGATTGCTGACCAATATGATCCCGAGGGGGTGTTCCGTAATGAATGGATGCAGTCGGTGCTGTCTGCGGTCGATTCGTCCGATGCACGATCGAGTGATAATCCTGTCTCAACTGTTTCCGATTCGACTGAGCCCTCAAACCCATTGAGGAACTCGTAAGCATGGGCCAACCACACGCGTCCTCACGATCATGGATCGCGACGTTGGTTGTGCTGACGTATGTCGCCGTCGCGGGAGCCGTTCTGCTGCCGTACGCAGACGTGAAAGGGTGGACTCACCTGTTGTTGATGACCTCCTCGACTGGCTTTCTGGCACTGGGGCTGCTCGCGAAACCGTGGCGGACAGCGAGTGACCGATGGATGCTGGGCGGACTCACTTTCTGCTGGTTGGGTGACTTCTTCGGGCCGTCCAACTTCGCGCTCGGGGCGGGGCTGTTCCTGCTGGCTCACGTGCTGTTCGTGATCGCCTTCATCATGAGCTGCTTGAACCGGCGGAATTCTCTGTGGGCAACACTGCTCACCCTTCCGAGTTTGGGCATCCTCGCGTGGCTGTTGCCTCAAGTCGAAGGGTCAATGCGTGTGCTTGTGATGGCCTACACATTAGTCATTACGGTGATGGTCATCACCGCAGCGGGCACGCGACAGCTCGTGTTCATCGGGGCGGTGATCTTCTACGTTTCCGACATCTTCGTTGCCCGCTGGCGGTTCGTGGACCACGATCCCGTCAACGCGTTGATTTGCTACCCGTTGTACTACACCGCCTGCCTGATCCTCGCTTATTCGTTGTTCCACACCAACGCGACAGAAGTCAGCGAAAAAAAATCCGAATTGGCGTGAACCTTTCAAAGACTGGCTGCGTCTGAGCGTTTGCAATGGGACAAGGCTTCAACAGGAAGCCGCACGACACACGAGAGATTCCAATGTCATACCAATCAACTAACCAGAGCACTGCCGGCAGCTTCGCCGGCGAATCTGCTGAACAGATTCAGAATCCGCTCTGCTCCGGGAAATCAAATTCCACGGGTCCGGGGAGGTTGTGACATCAGGGAACCATGCAAGACATGCTCCACAGCCCGGTGTCACCCGACATCGGGTTTTTTCGTGGACTGAGATCAACACGGCTCGTTCGTCTATCGGAAAGGACACGGCCCTTTCAAGGCCGAGAGAGGGGTTCGACTCCCCTACGGGTCACTTGAGAGTGGAGAAAAGAGAGTTCAGAGTTGAGAGTGCTGGATTTGCGAGCGGTCTCCCGAATCTGACACTCTCAACTCTGGACACTCAACTCTCAACTCAACCCAGCCTGGTCGTCCAACGGTCAAGGACGCCGCTCTGATAAGGCGGAAACGAAGGTTCGACTCCTTCCCGGGCTATGCGGCGTCCGCCGCATTGTGCTGTAGCAGGACAGGTGAGAGTAGGAACATCGCTCCGGCGAGTTCGGTTCAATGACAGAGAAGATGCGGAGACGAGATCACATGACAACGACCCATCGATTGAAACACACACCGCGACCGTACACGGGGTCGTGGTGTAACGGCAGCACAGCAGGCTTTTAACCTGCACAGTGGGGGTTCGAATCCCTCCGGCCTCAGTTGGCTGATGGCAGTCGGCTCATGGCTTTTGGCCAACAGCCACAAGCCATCAGCCAATAGCCAACGCGGGATCGAGGTGTTAGCGGCAGCACAGCCGGCTCTTAACCGGTCAGGTGAGGGTTCGAGCCCCTCCGGTCCCACTTTGGGTTGAGAGTGCCTGCGATTGACAGTTCTCTCAACTCTCAACACCTGACTCTCAACTCGAACGCACTGGTGGTCCAGCGGCGACGACTCCGCTCTCGTAAAGCGGCAACGTGGGTTCGACTCCCACCCGGTGCTCTCGTGGAAGGCGGAAGTGGGAATTCGGAATGCCGAAGTGACGCTGAGACTCTTCTTTCCGCATTCCCCATTCCGACTTCCCCCTTCGAAAACGTGCCCATGATGTAACGGCAGCCTATCGCCTTGCCATGGCGAAAGTGCGGGTTCAACTCCCGCTGGGCACTCTTGAAGAAGGGAGTAGTAAGTAGGGAGTAGCGAGTAGTAGGGACACCGATGAATGCCGCTGGCGAACTACTCGCTACTCCCTATTCACTACTCCCTCTCGTGCGGTGTAGCCCAATGGTAAGGCGGCTCCCTGTTAAGGAGACGATTGCAGGTTCGAATCCTGCCACCGCAGCTCCGCCACGGGCGGTTTGTGCCTGCGGCAGCATGTCATCAGAGCACACAAGAACAAAACGGGAGTCAACCGGCCGGATGAGGGGCCTGTCTCGAAAACAGGTGGTGAGTCACACTCACTTGTGGGTTCGAGTCCCACGGCTTCCGCCTTTGAAGGGAGTAGTAAGTAGGGAGTAGCGAATAGCAAGACAGCGTTGATCGCCCCTTGCGAACTACTCCCTACTCCCTACTCCCTGTTCGCTACTCCCTCCCCCTGCGGGGTAGTTTCTGCTGGTAGAAAACCGCGGCTTTGAACCGCGAGTCCGCAGGTTCGATTCCTGCCCCCGCAAGTTGTGTCGTTGATCGGTTGATCAGATGAATGGATGATTAGCTGTGTCGTGATTCTGCGAGATTATTCCTTCCAGTCCGCTAATCAACCAGTCAACTCATTGATGGTCCGTTGATGTTGTTCGTCCAGCGGCGGTCGGGCTGCCCGGCTGGGTTGAGTAGCGGCTGTTCCGTGAATGGGATCTGACCGGACGACGTCAATTCGGTTACCGTGTGCGTCCCCCGTCGGGGATACCGACTGTCGCAGCGTGCCTCAGAGCCCCGACCGTCAGGGAGGGGACCGCAGGACACGCCGCCTCACCGCAATTCCCCGCCGACCACTCAAATGCCCTCCGCGATTAACCCGTATGATCCGAAAAACGCTTTGCCTTCGAAGGGCCAATTCATCCACCAAATCAAGCTCGTCTGATCAAGTAAACTCACGGAGCTTCCGTTCAATCAGTGCTTGCGCTCTTCGGTCGCCTGAGTAGAATCGCAGGGCCACTTCCCATTTCAGCCGTTCCTCGGAAACGTCGCCCAGTTGCTCGCGTAACTGCCGTGCATACGAATCGCGTACCCAATGCAGCATGCCATGCATCCGACTCAGCCTCTCCGTCGGCGTCATCGCTGCGATGGCTTGCTGGTAGGTTTCTTCGACGAGTGACATGTATGGCTTCTGTGTACCACATCATATCAGTTGTCGCGATCTACTAGAATCTTGTTGATAGACTTGAACGTGTTGGAATCGACAAGTGTCCTGGTAACCGTTCACACCCTGGGGAGG
>JAGQPX010000078.1 GCA_020426505.1 Planctomycetaceae bacterium
CCACATTTGATGCGTAGGCCCTGCTTATCAGGAGTAGTCATGCTAGCAGCATCTCCCCGCCGACAACACAATAATGTCGCAGAGACCCCCGGAGATTCGTTATGGCATCGACTTCGTCATCGAGCAACTGCGTATCGCGCATCGCTGCGGCCGCGTCGAGGTCGACGACGATCCGCATTAAAGCCGTGCAGTTCAATCCTTCAGGCACTTGAAGATCGGTGCATGTTGGCAGCGGTTGGGGGTGAACCAGTCTATCGAATTCACGGCTTAAACTTTGGGCCCTACATCGATGACGGCGAGGATCCTGAAATCGGAGTCAATCCAGTCACTCCGGCTGAACTGCAGGAACGACTCGACTTGGTGACTCCACATACCAATTGGGTGCGCACGTTTTCCGCGACCGGCGATTTGCAAGGTCTGTCTCAGATGATTCACGACGGCGGCAACATGTCTGCGGTTGGTGCTTGGATTGATGACGACGAAACCACAAACAATCAGGAGATTGACGCGCTCATCCAACAAGCAATTGCTGGCCACATAGACATGGCGATTGTCGGAAGTGAGGCCCTGCTTCGAAACGACGTCTCTGCGACCACGTTGATCGGCTACATCGATCGCGTCAAGACTGAATTGGCTGCGGCAGATGTTTCGATTCCGGTCACGACGGCTGATACTTATGTGGAGCTGATGCAGTATCCCGAAGTCATTGACGCGGTCGATGTTGTATTTGCAAATATCTACCCCTACCACGAAGGTTCATCCATCCACTCTGCGATCGCTCAACTCGACGAAAATCATGATGACCTCATCGCAGTTGCCAACGGGAAAGATGTGATCATCTCCGAGACAGGATGGCCGTCCGCAGGCCAAATCAAGGGAGATGCAATGCCTTCAGCACAGAATGCTGCTGATTACTTTCTCGACTTTGTATCGTGGGCAAAAGCGAAGGATGTGGACTACTTCTGGTTTGAAGCAATTGACGAACCTTGGAAGACACGTAACGAAGGCCCCGCCGGTGCACATTGGGGTCTGTTCGACGGAGATCTGCAATTGAAGGATGGGATGGAGCGCGTCTTTAACGGCGAAACGGCTCCCGATGGACCACCGATTGTTGACTTCTCCGCCATGCCCGCAACGATCGAAACGAATCTCAACACGTTCATCGTTGCAGGTGCCACATTGAACTCGGGTGATCAAGTCTTCATCAATGGAGTGCCACTTGCCGAAGGGGAAATCAGTAACGCCGGCGCATACTCCTTGCCTGTCCCCTTAAACGTTGGCGCAAATTCTTTTACTCTTGAAACTCGCTCGGCATCCGGCGAACTTCTCTCAAGTTCCACGAAGACGGTCACCTACGACATGAGCATGTCTACGGAGCACGAACGCCTGCTGTATGTTGATGCAGTTGCAGGTGATGTTGGAGCCTCCGGACCATCACTGGAGGGGACGATTGTCATTGTTCCCGATCAGAATGTTGTTTTGGGGATGATCCCGGGCAAACACGTGCGAGGGATCTCGCCCGATGGGAGCGAGATCTATATGGACGATCGGTCCGTGTTTAGCTCAAGCAATCATCAGCTGATTCGAATGCTCACATTCAGTCAGTCAATTCCGGTGGGCGGATTTGTCGTTTCTCCGGACGGCAATCGTCTCTACTCTCGGACTGAGTCGGTTGATGTAACAACTAATACCCTGACGACCCCGTTACCAGTCGACATCCGGATGCCCGGGACATTTCAAGGTGCTGCGGTTCCTGGCGGACCTGCCATCACAAACGACGGAAGAGACATCTTCTCATCCCGTCCAACACCGGGGGATCGCATTCGAAAAATTGACACCTCCAGTAATGTCGTGGTCGATACTGGATTATCGGGGATTCCGGCATTTTTGTCTGACATCACCGTCAGTCCTGACGGTGATTCTCTACTGGTGTCCGGTTTTAGAGGTGGAGGTTCACTTGTTGTTGCGGATATTGAAACCCTTCAGCAAACGGGATCGGTCTCCACACGGGACTTTTCCGGAGAGATTGGTTTTGTAGTGGCCGGGTCAATGGCCGTTGTGGGAGCAGCCGGGAATCCTGCCAACGGCGGGGGTGGGGTCTTTTTGATTGATTGGCAATCGAACGCTCAACTCGACTATTACCCGATTCCATTGGCCGACAACCTCACTACCTCGAACATCACCGATGAAATCTTCGTATCTACAGGTCATTCGAATTCTGACGGCTTCGGAACCAGACGGTTGGGAATCGACGTACTATCAACCGACGGAGACAAACTGACCCTGACAAAGACCTTTTTCTTAGGAATCAACGAATACATTCCGAGTATTGGCACACCAAGCAATGACCAAATTCGCGGTGTTTTCTTCAAGCCGGCGGTGCAGATCATTGACGATGGCGACCCGGGATTCGCAATCGAGAGTGGATCGTGGGGGACAGGGAATTCTGGCGCTGGCGGCGACAATCGTAATGCCTCTCGATTTGGCGGAACGAAGGTGGCTCGCTGGACGTTCACCGACTTGACGCCAGGGCGATATCGTGTCTCTGCGACGTGGAATCAGCATCCCGTCCGTGCCACCGACGCGCCCTACACAATCTTCGACGGGACTACACCGTTGAACACGATCGACGTCAATCAGCAACTCGAGCCAACGGGCAGCCCTGACCTCACAAACCTGGGTGTGTCTTGGCAGGACTTGGGAGGATTGGTCGCCATCACGAGTGACACCTTGATCGTGAAACTTTCGAACAATGCCAACGGATACGTGATGGCTGATGCCATCCGCATTGAACGAGTAGCCTAGGAAGCGTCACGGCAGCTTCGTGATGCGACCCAATATGAAAGCACGGGCAGGTGGAATACCAAGTCGGTCACGCAATCTGAGCGCCCCCTCGTCAACGACCTCTTCTCGGTTCATGTGTAGCCGTTGAAAGCAACTCCAGAGAGTACGTCGGCCGCTCCGCCATCATCAGGGCGGCGTGTGCGTAGTAGGGGTAGACGCTCCATTCGACGCAGGTGATGAGGTCGGGTTGGCCGTCGCCATCGTAGTCGCATGGGCGGGGGTGGGGGCCGTGGTTGGTGATGCGGATTGGCTCGCCGAAGCACGTCATTGTTTGCGGCGAGGCAAAGCGGGGAGAGGTGGAGTCGCCCGTGTTCCTCAACAGGTAGATACTCCCGCCGTCCAGCGAGCCGTTGTGGGCGCCGGCGATGCTGTAGATCAGGTCCATCAGTCCGTCCCGGTCCCAGTCGATCGCACGGAACGACTCGGTCCAGTGAGCCGTCCGGTTAACAATGGCATCATTGATCGGCGTGCCATCGTCGAGAGACAGCGGTCCTGCCTTGTGCAGGACAAGCGAGCCATCTTCCTCTCGTGCCTGTGTAAAGAGTGTCGCGATTCGCTTGTGACCATGATGCGTGATCAGGTCCGGCAGTTCGTTGCCGTCGAAGTCTGCGATGGCGACGCCCGTTCGCCAGAAGAACGGTTGCTCGGGTTCGAGCGGGTAGACGCCATTGTTGGACTGAGGGTCCGCTGCTCGCGTCGCCGACTGGGCACGGAGTGCATCCGAATCCGGAGCATCAGCAACGACGATCTGCTGTCGCTGTCCGAATCGGGGTTCGCCCCTCGAGCCGATATTGGGATACCAGAAGATGCGGTTCGTCTCATTGGGCAGGATCAGGTCCTTCAAACCGTCCGCGTTCCAATCGACGAACTCCGGGTACGGGTAACCCATGTTGTGTGAACTGGGCGGGTCGCCGAGGATCTCGTCGCGTAGCAGGCGGATCGGCTGTCCGTCCGCCAGGATCAGCTGAGGCTTTGAGTATTCGGGGCGTGAGCGTGTCCCCTCGTTGATCACGATGCGGGGCCAGCCGTATCCGCCTCCGACGAGCATGTCGAGATCGCCGTCTTCGTCCCAGTCACACAGACAGGGCCACGCCTGATCGCTAAGAGACATTACGGCTGCGCGCGACTCAGCACGCCCCCGTCTCTCGAATTGCGGCGAGTCGTCACCCGCACGAAGTTGGAAGAGCGAGATTTCCTGATATGCGTTGTGTTGGACCATCAGTCCGGACTTACCGCCTTCGTGATAGGCGGACACAGCTGTGCACAGGGGGACGTCGATCTCATTGATCAGTTGTGGCTCGCCGAACCGCGGCGGGGTATCTCCCAGATTCTTCCGCCACGCGACATGATGAAAGTCCGGCTGGACGGTCTGGCCCCCTTCGAGACCGACCGCATCCAGCAATTCGTCGGCGTCGACATCCAGAAAGCAGGGGAGTCGACCAGCATCGAGCTGCACTGACGCAGCCGGCTCGAACGGCCAGCCGTTGCGATTCGTATTGCGGACGTACTCACCCTCAACGACCAGATCGATCGCCCCGTCCTGATCGAGGTCGACGGCTCGACACGCCTGCCATCCGGCGACGGGGACCGAGCCTCCCGAGCGAAACAAGGGCATCCCACTGTGATCGGCCCGTCCCGTGTTGAGGAACAACTCCGCCTGCCCGGTCCCACGGCGAGTCACCACCAGATCAAGCCGTTCATCGCCGTTGAAGTCCGCAAAAGCTGACGACATGTAGATGTGACTGAAGAACTGCGGACCATCCGCATCATGCCGCAGCCGTACAAGTTCGCCGAACTCGCACTCACGATCCGGGTCAACGCCGGGGTAGACGATGACTCCGTCCCAAGGCGATCCGGGCCGATAGGCATAGTTCCACGTCCCGGTGAGGTCCGCGATGCCGTCGCCATTCAGGTCGTGCAGACACATTGAGTAGAACGTCGTGATTGGACGCGGCACACCAGCGTTGTATCGCAACAGATCGCCAACCCCGATCGCCGGAAACTCCGCCTGCGGCTCAATCAACTTCCTTACCGGAATCGTGGAGAACCGAATGTCATACGTTACATGCGTCGGATCAACGATGACGAGCTCAACCCGCCCGCGATCGGCATAGGCAAAGTCTTCCGACAACGCATGCGGCACTCGCTCGCCTGTCGTTACATCTTGAACGACAATTGAGTTGGGATCGAATACGCCCGGCGATCTTGATTGTGCAACGTACTCCCCAAAATCGATTGTCGGATCGAGCGGCGTATTGACGTACTCGAGCGGCGTCGTCACCGTCAGCCGAACGGACGTCGATCGGTCCCCGCCCTGAGCGTTGGCCGCGCTCGAGATCATGCAGACGAAGCCGAGAAAGGTGAGAGAACATTTCATCAGTGACTCTCCGACTTGATGCAACACCATCGCGAGAGTAGTCGATGCACGCAGAGTCCTGTAGGCTGACCGCTGCAACTTCAACTGTCGTCGCGCCCGGTGTTTGGTTACTATGAAGGACGTTGCCTACGTTTTTCAGGGTCCTGGTCATGCGATTCCGTTGGTCTCTTTTGGGGATGATTCTCGGTCTTGCCCTCATCGGGCCGGGCGTTCAGGGTCCCATCGTGAAGGCGGACGAGCAACCCGAGTTCAGCGACCAGCAGATTGAGTTCTTTGAGAACGAGATTCGACCGCTGCTCGTGGAGCGATGTCACAAGTGTCACGGCTCCGACGAGCAGAAGGGGGGGCTCCGACTCGATTCGCGTGACGCCATTCTCAACGGAGGGGACACTGGTCCCGCGATTGTGCGTGAGCAGCCGGACGACAGCGAGTTGGTCCGCGCGATCCGCTATGGCGACGACGGCTATCAGATGCCTCCCGACGGCAAACTCCCCCAGCAGGACATCGATCGCCTCGTGAAGTGGGTTTCGATGGGTGCTCCCTGGCACGCAACCGACTCATCAAACCCCGATGATTCCCCTTCATCAGAGATCGACGTGGAGGAAAGAGCAAAGCACTGGTCGTTTCAGCCTCTCAAGCGTCCCGACATTCCCGTGGTCGAGAACGGTCAGTGGTGTCGCACGCCGGTGGATCGATTCCTGCTTGCCAGACTGGAAGAGCAGGGCATCGCACCCGCTGATGCAGCCGACCTTAACACCTGGCTTCGTCGTGTCTCCCTCGATGTGATTGGTCTGCCACCGACTCCCGACGAACTTGCTACGTTTCTGGCGCACGACTCGCCGCAAGCTGCTGAGGCAGTCATCGAAAGATTGCTCGCGTCCCCTCACTTTGGCGAACGCTGGAGCCGTCACTGGCTCGATCTCGTTCGTTATGCGGAGTCTCGCGGCCACGAGTTCGACTACGACGTTGCCAACCCCTGGCACTACCGCGACTACGTGATTCGCGCGATCAACGATGATGTGCCTTATGATCAGTTCGTGGTCGAGCATGTGGCGGGAGACCTATTGGCATCAGAGCCCCGGCCGTCAGGGAGGGGAGAGCACGTTGAATCCGCGGAAGAGGTTACGATCGCAAAGACGGGACCCGGCGCTAACGCTTCGGGCTCTGAGTATCGTTTGCGCATCCACCCGCAGACCGGCGGCAACGAGTCCATCCTTGCAACCGGTTTCTGGTATCTCGGCGAATGGGTGCATTCCCCTGTCGACATCCGCCAGGACGAGGCGGACCGCTTCGCGAACATGATCGACGTTTACTCCAAAACGTTCCTCGGCCTCACCGTCGCCTGCGCCCGCTGCCACGACCACAAATTCGACCCGATCACCCAAAAAGACTTCTATGCTCTGCAAGGTTACCTGCAAAGCACGACATATCGACAAGCACGCTTCGAGACGATGGAGCATAACGGTCGGATGATCGACTCCTCAGATCACTTCCAAGTTCGGACCGACGATCCGCACGAGTTGTTGGTCTGCGGAGGTGATGGCGATTCGGTGGAAACCGATTGGAGTCCTCGCGATCTGTTGCCCGATCCGGCACCACTCTGGCGACTCCAGCAACTCAATGCGTCAGAAGATTCTCTGAGTGAACCAAGTTCACAATCTGCAAATGTCCGGACGCCGTCGAAATGGTGGTCGCTTCGCGCCGACAGTCCGGATCTCCAGTCGGCGAACGACGATCACGAGCCAGGGGCGACCAGTTCCTTCCTCCCTGGCGTACGCCTGCGATCGCCAACGTTTGAACTCCGGAGCGGAAAGCTCCATTGCCTCGTGCGAGGAGGCGTCGACGTCTATGTCGCTGTCGATTCCCACATCCTGATTAACGGACCTCTTCACGGATCGCTTGTGAGAAAAGTCGACCAGTCGCCCCCTGCACAATGGCGTTGGATCAGCGTCGACGTGTCACGCTACTCGGGACACAAGGCTCACATCGAGTTCTCGCCCCGCCTCGGTGAGGGAAGCGGGATCGCTCGCGTCGTGCAGTCGAGTGTTCCCCCGATGGCGGTCGCAGAAGAAGACGTAAAGACGATCGAGCCCACGAGTGCGGGAAGTCCAACGGAGGACAATCGATTCTCTCTCACGTCTGCCATCGCACCGGCCATGCTCGATGGTAATGGAGAAGATGAGTACGTCTTCATTCGAGGCAACTGGAAGAAGTCAGGCGAAGTCGTAAAGCGGCGATTCCTGGAGGTCTTCAACGGCGATGAGACGCCCTGTCCGGAGTCTGGCAGCGGGCGGCTCGAACTCGCCGAGCAGATGGTCGATCCCGAGCAGACTCCCATCCTGCCGCGGGTGATGGTCAACCGCATCTGGCAGCACTACTTTGGTGTGGGACTCGTTTCGACGCCGGACGATTTTGGTCACATGGGTCGACCGCCGTCGCATCCGGAGTTGCTGGACTGGCTGGCATGTGAACTGGTCGACCATAACTGGTCGCTGAAGCACATTCATCGTTTGATTCTGAATTCCAACGCCTACAGGATGTCATCCGTATCAGAGCCCCGACCGTCAGGGAGGGGACAGGATGTGACCGTGGCAGAGAATGAAGCGACTGCTCACGCGGGACCCGTCGCTGACGCTTCGGGTTCTGAAGATGACTCTCAACCCTCAACTCTCAACCCTCAACTCTTCGCCCGCATGCCGGTCAAGCGTCTCGAAGGCGAGATCATCCGTGATGCGATGCTGCGTTTGTCCGGCCGTCTCGATGACAGCCTGTATGGTCGCAGCGTTCCGGTGCATTTGACGCCCTTCATGGAGGGACGCGGTCGACCGAAGGAGTCAGGACCGGTCGACGGAGCAGGGCGACGCAGCCTGTATGTCGCGGTGCGGCGTAATTTTCCCGATCCGTTCTTCCAGGCATTCGACATGCCCAACCCGCATACGACGTCCGGTCGCCGCACGGTCTCCAACGTGCCTGCTCAGGCACTGGCGATGATGAATAACCCGATGGTCATTGAGCTGTCACACCAATGGGCTGAGCGACTGCAAACTGGATTCCCGGACGGCAAACCTGAGGTGCGAATTCGTCACGCATACCTGGCGTGTGTGTCGCGCGAACCAACTGATAGCGAACTTTCGACCGCGATCGAATTCGTCAGTCAGCAGGCACACGACCTCAGCACGACCACGGATGATTCCCGCATCTGGGGCGATCTGTGCCAGGTGCTGTTGAACACCAAAGAGTTTTTGTTCGTCCAATAGATCCGCACCACGAAATGCTTCCGAATATATCTCGTCGTCAGATGCTCGATCGGTCAGCAAACGGCTTCGGGGCCGCTGCGCTCTCTGCATTGATGGCCGATCCGACATACGGGTTCGACTCGGACACTATGCAGCCTTTGCATCATCCGCCATGGGCGAAGAACGTGATCTTTCTCTACATGGACGGCGGGCCGTCGTCGGTGGATACGTTCGATCCGAAGCCGCAGCTCGACAAAGAGAACGGGCAGCCCTTCAAGATGAAAATCCGTCCGACGCAGTTCGACAACGTCGGCACAACACTCGCCTCGCCGTGGAAGTTCGACCAGCACGGAGAGAGTGGGCTGCCGATCAGTGAGCTGTTCCCGCATGTTGCCACCTGTGCGGACGAACTGTGTGTGATCCATTCGATGACGTCAAAGTTCTCCGAACACACCAGTGCCAACTACTTTCTGCACACCGGTCATGGATTGCAGGGCCGTCCCAGCATGGGCGCCTGGGTGACGTATGGACTGGGGAGCGAGTGTCACAATCTGCCCGGCTATGTCGTGCTCAATGGCGGACTCATTCCCCCCGGAGGTCTCGAATGCTTTGGCAGCGGATTCCTGCCAGCGACGTATCAGGGGTCTGTGTTCAAAAGCGGCAAGACGCCCGTCGCTGATGTCACACCCAGCGAGCCCACGTCGGATGCTCAGAGGCGCAAGCTCGATCTCATGCGAAAGCTCGATTCGTCACTGCTTGACCGCATCGGGCCGGAGGACGCGGTTGAGTCGGCGATCGCCAACTACGAACTCGCCTTCCGCATGCAGTCTGCGGTGCCCGACCTGATGGACATCTCGCAGGAGACGAAAGCGACGCACGACGCCTACGGCCTCTCGCACGACTGGGCCGGCACCAAAACATTCGGCAACCTGTGCCTCATCGCCCGGCGGCTCGTCGAGCGGGGTGTGCGGTTCGTGCAACTCACGTGCCCCGGCGGCAGTGGCGATCGCTGGGATCAGCACGGCAACCTGCGTGACGGTCATACCAAGAATGCCCGGTCCGTCGATCAGCCGATCGCTGCACTCCTGAAGGACCTCAAGTCGCGTGGCCTACTTGCGGAGACACTCGTCATCTGGATGGGCGAATTCGGACGCACCCCCTTCGCGCAGGGGAAAGACGGCCGCGATCACAACCCGTTCGGCTTCACCTTCTGGATGGCCGGCGGAGGCACGCGGGGTGGCACGCGTTACGGGGCGACCGACGAGTACGGCTATCACGCCATCGAGAACCGCCTCGAAATCCACGACATGCACGCGACGATGCTGCACCTGCTCGGCGTCGATCACACCCGCCTGTCAGTCCGCCACAGCGCCCGCGACATGCGTCTGACTGACGTCTTCGGCAACGTGATCCACGACGTAATCGACACGTAGGACACGTCGAGATTCTTCCCAAACCAACGGCTCTGCCGTCGATCATGCGCCATTGAAGTTTGACTCCGCTTGCCGCAGCTGTCCGACGGCGGAGCCGTCGGCTTGGGATTTCATGAACACCTCTGTGTTACCGACCGATTGGTTGCAGGGGACTCTTCGCTGCATGGAACGTTTTCGTCTCGTCCGAATTCTCGAACCGCACGGTCACTGTACGGCGGGGGCCGTGGCCGTCGGTGGTGGTGACGGTCCCGCGTCCGTAGCGGGGGTGACGCACGAGCATGCCCTGTCGAAACCCGACGGGAAGATCGACTCCTTTCTTCACTCCGTTCAGCAGATCGGCCCCGGTCATCAGCAGAGGTTTCCTGTCGAATTCGAGTGGCTTGTCTCCGGCATCTTTACGGCGGCGATCCAGACTCTCCTGCAACTGCTTCTGTTGCCACTCGGGCATCGTTGCATCGTCCGTGCAGTCGACGGTCTCGCACTCGATCTCGGAGACAAACGTGCTGCGGATCGTGATCTGATCGCGGCCTCGAAAACTGCGGCGGCCTGTCTCCGTGAGCGTCAGCTTCTGCTGGGCACGTGTCATGCCGACGAAGAGTAACCGCCGTTCCTCCTCGATCTCACGCGGGTCATTCTCTCGCGTCGCTCGTTCGTGCGGCAGGAGTCCTTCCTCGACACCCACGATGTACACCACCGGGAATTCAAGCCCCTTGGCTGCGTGCAACGTCATCATCGTGACCTGTCCGGATGTGTCATCAAGCGAGTCGGTCTCGTTGACGAGGCATGACTGTTCGAGGAACCCCTCTAGCGACGTCTCGTCAGCGAACGTCGTGTCATATTGCCGGGCGGCGGTGACCAGTTCCTGCACGTTCGCCAGTTGTTGTTGCTCCTTCTCGACGGGACTGCCTTCCCATGCCTTGGTGTAGGCGGTCCGTTCAAGGATGCTTGTCAGCAGGTTCTCAACCGATCCCGCATCCGCCAGTGAGAAGTCTTCGATCATCTCTGCGAACTTGCGAAACGAGTTGACGGCCCGCTTCGAGAGTTTGGGCACCTCACTCGCCCGTTTGGAAGCTTCGATGAAGTCGATCCCTTCCTGTGTCGCCCAGGTGACCAGCCGGTCTTGTGAAGTCTTGCCGAGTCCACGCAGCGGCGTATTGACGACCCGTAGGAAAGCCGTCCGGTCTGCCGGGTTGTAGACCAGCCGCAGATAACCCAGCATGTCCTTGATCTCAGCCCGGTCGAAAAACGCCACGCCAGCAGCGACCTGAAACGGCACGCGATGCCGCATCAGGGCGTTCTCCAGTTGTCGGGAGAGTGCATTGACCCGGTAAAAAATGGCGAAGTCGGTGTAGTTTCGCTGGCCATCGTCGACCGCCTCACGAATCTGCCGGGCGATGCCGTCCGCTTCGAGGTGGCTGTCGGAATACCGCAGGAGCTGGACCGCTTCACCTTCTGCGTTCTGCGTGACCAGTCGTTTGTCCTTGCGCTGTGTGTTGTGGGCGATGAGCGCATCGGCGGACCGCAGGATTGCCTTGGTGCTGCGGAAGTTATCTTCGAGCCGCACGACTTTCGCTTCCGGATAGTCCTGTTCAAACCGCAAGATGTTCGCGATGCGGGCTCCGCGCCAGCCGTAGATTGACTGGTCCGGGTCACCCGTGACGCACAGATTCGGGTAGACCTGTGAGAGTGCCCGGACGATCTGGTACTGGGCGATGTTCGTATCCTGATACTCATCCACCAAGACATAGCGGAACCGCTCGTCGAGGCTTGTTCGCAGTTCCTCGTGCTCGCTGAGCATCATGGCGACGTGCAACAGCAGGTCGTCGAAGTCGACCGCATTCGATGCGAGCAGCCACTGCTGATAAGCCGGGTACACCTTCGCGACCGTCGCCTGCCAGTGATCACCAATCTGCTCCTCATAGCGGCGCACAAACATCTCCGCCGTGATGAGATCGTTCTTTGCAGTCGAGATGTGCCAGGCGATGCGATCGGGTGAGTAGTGCACCGGGTCGAGATCAAGGTCCCGCAACACTCGGCGCATGGCCGTCTTCTGGTCACCCGTATCGAGGATGGTGTAATTCGACTCCAGTCCGACGACGGACGCATGCTTGCGGAGGAGTCGGGCACAAAACCGGTGAAACGTGCTGACCCACACACGAGCCGCTGGCAGAATCGCCTCAACTCTTTCGGCCATCTCGCCGGCCGCTTTGTTGGTGAAGGTGATCGCGAGAATCTGCGACGGCGGCACACCCGATTCGACCAACTGCGCAATGCGGCGAGTCACGACCCGCGTCTTCCCCGACCCCGGACCGGCCAATACCAGCAGCGGTCCATCCTTGTATTGAGCAGCTTTTCGTTGACTGGGCGTGAGGTCATCCATGGACTTTTACCAGCAAGCTCGATCACAAAACTGCCAGTTTAGCCCATCGCCAGACCGTCTGCACAGCGATCAGAATCCTCCGAGCACCTCGCCGCCAGCACGAGTCAACAGGCCACGATAGAGATCCAAATCGATGTTCTCACTGACGAACTTGCCGTGACCATCTGCGAAGGCGAAGTGCACCCCGCCGATGTGTGGGCTGGAGAACTGAAAGCGTTGCTCGCAGTTGTTGTTGCAGGTTGTCTCCGGGGCGTTCATGCCGGGTTGAGCGCAGCCGGAGGCGCACTTCCACCAGCGCAGGACCCCACGGGCGAAGCCCTGCCCGCCGCCGCCACCCCCACCGCCGCCGCCGCCGCCACCGGAGTTGATCGCACCTCGCGCCCATCCGCCGATTTCGTACTGCACTTCACCGGCTGCGATTGTGTTCGACGTACCGTCAGTCACGTCACGGAAGCGGATTCGCGAGAGTGGGTACAGCAAACCGTCATCCACTCCCGGTTCGGTCCCACCGTTGCCCGTGTAGTGAGTCGCGGCGAATTCCTCGTCCAACGGCGGGTTATTGACCGACGGACACAGATAGACGGGAATCGTTTCGAGAACCGAGATCGCATTGGCAGGGTCATCGAATCGCAGGTTGAAGTCGTACTCCCGGTAAATGGCTGGTTGCTCGACATAGGGGAGCAACTGTGAGAGCCATGTATGCAGGCGATGGTCCTGCGACGTCGAGCCACTCGTGCCCAGCACTCCGAACGGAAAAACATTGTGGGTCGAGTGATAGTTGTGCAGCCCGAGTGCGAGTTGCCGGATATGATTCCGGCAGGTCGTGCGACGAGCCGCCTCCCGTGCCTGCTGAACGGCCGGCAACAACAGGGCGATCAGTATCGCAATGATTGCAATCACCACGAGCAGTTCGATGAGTGTGAAGCCTCGCTTGACCGCTTTCATGTCAACTTCTCCGCCTGCCAATTGCTACCATTGACCGGACGAGCAAACAATACGTGCCCGCCGTCTCGCAGGTTGGGACGCAGCTTCTTGCCGACGTCGATGGTTCCATGAACGACTGCGGCATCGTCCTGAGTCGACCGGACTCGTACATTTCGGCGAAGCACTTCCTCCAAAGGATGCGGACCTGACAAGTCGCCGTCCATTTCCTGCCAGTGGACAATGCGTCCATCATTGCCAGTGGCTGCGAGACCAACGGCTGCCAAAGCACCGATCACGCCGTCGCATGTGCCGCCAAGTCCTTCGAGATGGATGCCCGCACGTTTTGCGGCCTCATGGGCTTCACTCGATGTGACAAGCCCGGTCTGACATCGGTATGCGAACTCGATCACCGTGTCAGGAACATCGTCGGTCACACACAGTCCCGGATCGCTGCTGGGGATGAATTCACGTCGCATCTCCTCGCGGAGAGATTCGATCAGAGAGTCGGTCCCCTCCGACGTTCGTGGTTCCAGCCAGATTGAGGCGGAGCCGTTCTTGCTGGTGTAGGGGACTCTTTCATCGAAGAACAGTTGATGCCGCACGATTCGCACGCAGCGATAGCGATCCTCCAGGACGCGGACCAGATGCTTCGCGAGCTGATTCGTCCCGCGCGAGTCGAGCGTGTCCGTATCGTCGATTCCGACCAGAATCATGAGGCGGCCTCCGAGTCGACCCCGGTCGACTTGGGATCACCCGTGCCGAAAAAGATAGCCGTACTGACAAACCCGGCGATCAATCCACAGGCCGCGTAACTGACCGGGGCAACGCTCAACCAGTCGTGCAACAATCGCGTCCCCGCCCAACCGCCGCCCGACGCCTTCGTGAGTCCCCGTACGACGAATGCGCCCAAATTCGCGGTTAGCCCTGCGACCGCGAAAGCCCCGTACAGTCGCCAGCCCGGCCGCACGCGACGTGATGCGGCGTCCAACAGCGGCCCCAGTATCAGCAGACTCGCAGCTGCCCCGGGACCAACTCCGGTTCCGCCGAAGACCGACATCCCGCCGAGCGTCACCCCTGCCGATGCTCCCATCGCCAGCCCGGCCCCACGACGGGGAACGAGTGACATCCCCAGCGACAAAGGCAACACCACCTTCAGGATCGCGTGCCCCGGCAGTCGCAGATTGAGGTCGATCAATGCCGTCATGACCGCCGCTGCGAATCCACAGCCGGCGAGAATCGCGAGATCACTCACACCGATACGCCCGTCAGCCGCCCCGACTCGCCCGAGGCGACTGCGTTCGGAAAGTGGTTGGTTGACAGTCCCAATTGTCGGCATCTGCAAGCCCTGACACCAAATGGCATGATCGTGCAATCAGCTGAGGATTGTCTCACGAGCAATGGATGCCGTCAAGCATGGATGAGATGCCTAGACACTGATGGTCGATGGGAGGCCCGATGGCTTGGGAGACGCTGATCATTTCGGGCGCTGATGTTTGGAGAGCGTCTTGTTGAGCCGTTTGGTGAAGACGTTGTCGACCAGGTGATACACCTCGCTGCGAAGATCATCGAATTCCCGGAGAAGGTCGCGGGCCAGGTCAGTCAACTCGCTGCGGTTCGCTCCGCTTCCACCCACCTGCGTTTCCACCAGCGTCTGCCCCAACGCCTCCTCGGCCTCCTTGATGCGGGCCCAGACGAAACGGTAACTCCGATCGACCTGCTTCGCCGCATGCTTGATCGACCCCGTCTCCTCGACCGCCCGCAACATCGAGCACAACCCACTGCATAGCACAGACTCTTCCTGCGACTCCAACCAGAGCTTCACGCGCGGGCGAACTGTCATGGGCATGTTGCTGCTTTTGGTGGCCGTCATGTTCGCCCCTTTACCGGGATGACTGAGGTGTCTTGGCGTTACCCGCCGGGTGGCACAACTCGACCGGCCACCACGTCAACTGTATCGCACAGGATAACAAAGCCGGCTTCAATTCGCTCAACCGGGAACGGCTGTTGACTGCCGCTCCTTGTCAGTCGCAGTCGACCGACGACAACGATCCGGCAACGAATTCACTGCGTCGTTGCTTGTTCGGCACTGCTAAGAATCGAAAGCAGGAATTGATCGCTCTCCGTCCCTTCGGCGGCGTCCACGACGATGCCGTCGTCCAACAGAAAGACGGCCGGGTTGACGACGTATGGCTTGCCGTGTGGCCAGTTGAGCAAGCCTTCACCCGAAAGGTCGAAGGTGACCCGGTCGAACTGAAACCGCCACTTGTCATCATCAAAGCCGAAGACAAAAACAGCCGTTCTTTCGCCCGCTCGATGTGTTTCCGGATCTGCGAAATACCGGGCGACCATGTCTCTGCAATGAACACAATTCTTGTCGACCATCAGAATCATCCATTTGCCACTGCTGAGTTCCGAAAGCCGGGGGTCCATTTCCCCATTCACGGGCCACGACTTCCCGACCAGCACGTCGACCACAAGAAGTCGCGACTGTTCCTGTCTCAGGAGGACGTCATAGCGCCAAACTGCCAGTGCTGCCGCCAGACCTCCCACCACGGCAACAAGCGTCAGGTGCCGGATCAGATTCTGTGAGGAGACCCGCACGCCAAGGGGACGCAGAAGCGCCGTCAGCAGCAGTACGACCGTGTCGAGGACGACCATCCGCTCGGGGTTCAACTGCGTGCCGAAACAATTGCAGGACTGATTCGTCGCCATGGCATAAACGGTCGATGCCGCAAAGATCGTGAATGTCGTCAGTGTCAACAGCCAGGACAACCGTCGATTGCCGACGATCAGGTAGACCGCCGCCGCCGCTTCAAAGGCCGTCACTGCAACGAGACGCGGCATCGTTCCAAGCAACCCACCGCCGGTCATGATCTGTGCCATGTTCAAGAACTTGACCACGGCGGCTGCCATCAGCAGTGCGGCCACTACGAAGCGAAAGTACTCCCATCCGAACGGCTTGGCATCCGGTCGCGTCGTGTCAGACGGATCGCCCAAAGAGTCTCTCCTGCAGATGCGATGTCGAGATCACCTGTCACAAACCGACGTGTGGAGCGTCACGGCTAAGAATTCGGGTTGGGTGGCAGGGTCAGACCAACGGGATGGCCCTGGCATTGTGCGTCCAAACACCGGGGCCATCCGCTTCGCTTCTGACCCCGCCACCCGAGAATCAAACAATGACGCTCTACGAGTCTCTCGGATACTCGATCGCCTGTCCACTGCCAATGACAAATCTGTTTGCGTGAACGTAACGCAGCGCCGATGAAAATCACGGGCTGGTCGGGGCATCATGTGGAAGAAAACCAACTCGGCTCAATCGCTCGACTTGGACTCACTCTTCGTCGTCGACTTGGTGTCACCACCGCTGTCGGACTTCGTGGACGACTCGGTCGCTTTCTTCGCGGCTTCGGCTCCCTTCTTGTAGGAGTCGCTGCGGTAGTCGGTCTGATAGAAGCCGCTTCCCTTGAAGATGATGCCGGCTCCCGGGCCGATCACCCGTTTGGCCGTTTGCTTGCCGCACTCCGGACACTTCTTCACCGGCTTGGCGGTGATGGACTGGAACAATTCCCAGGTGTGATCACACTTGCTGCATTTGTAGTCGTAGGTTGGCATCGCAATTCCTTAGGACAAGACACAAACGACAAACCTCAAACAAGGATCAAATCCTCAAGTCATTCAAGAGAAACCTGGCGATTTGGCATTGGGGACTTGTTTGATACTTGTCACTTGCAGTTTGACACTTACTCAGAGGGCGGGGCAACGGAGACAATCACCTTGCTAGGTCGGACAACGCGGTCATTGAGTGTGTAGCCGCGTTCCACTTCGTCAATGACCGTCATCGGCGGATGGTCTGCGGAGGGCATCTGTTGGATCGCTTCGTGTTTGTTCGGATCGAACGCTTCGCCCACGGAGGAGATGGGCGTCGCGCCGTGCCGGGCGAGGATCTCCAGCATCTGGGCAGAGACCATCTCAACCCCCTGCAACATGGCCGACAGGTCATCCGTGTGACTGGCCGCGTCGATCGCTCGTTGCAGATTGTCGAGACTCGGGAGCAAATCGCGAATGATCGGCAGGGCCGCATAGCGTCGTTCCTCGTCCCGTTCGCGATTCGTCCGTTTGCGATAGTTCTCCAACTCCGCTTGAGCACGCAGTGCCTGATCCCTCGCGGCGTCCCGCTCGTCGGCGAGTTGTTGCATGGGGTCTTCCACCGTCACGTCATCGGATGCATCGTCAACGCCCGCCACAACGTCGTCCTGGACCTCGCTCGCATCGTCGGTATTACGTTCTTCGTTCATTCGAATCGTGCGGTCGAAGCCTCAACCGCCATGACGCCAAGGACGCCAATGTTTGTCACCGTTCCCACCTTGGCGTCCTTGGCGCCTTGGCGGTTCACTTCCCGTGTGGACTCAATCCTCATCGTCACCCGTAACGAGGTCCTTCAATTTCTCGAACCACGACTTCTGATGCGGGCTGACTTGTGTCTTCTCATGCTCTGCGAGTTGCCGGAGCAACTCCTCGTGATCCGGTTCGAGCTTCTTGGGGACTTCCAGTTGAATCTCAACGTGCAGGTCGCCCGCTCGTCCGCCGTGCGGGTCGGGCATCCCCTTGCCTCGCAGACGGAACACCTCGCCCGGCTGCGTGCCAGCGGGGATGTCCAGATTCTCCGTCCCCTGAATGAGCGGAACCTCGAGTGTCGTCCCCAGCACGGCCTGCGTGTACGAGATCGGGGCCCTGCACATGAGGTGCGTCCCCTCGCGTTCGAAGAGCGTATGCTTCTCGACCTTCACATCGACGAACAAGTCGCCGCGCGGCCCGCCGTTCTGACCCGGTTCGCCTTCGCCCCGCAGGCAGAGTTGCATGCCCGTGTCGACACCAGCGGGGACTTTTACGTCGAGCGTCACTCTGTCCGCTTCGCGTCCGGTGCCACCGCAGGTCACGCATTTGTTACGAATGACATGCCCCGCTCCTCGACAGGCCGGGCAGGTCGTCTGCACTCGGAAGAATCCCTGTGCCTGAACGACTTGACCATGTCCGCCACAATAGTCGCATGCCTCCGCAACCGTGCCCGGCTCAGCCCCGCTGCCATTACACGTGGTGCATTCCTTCGACCGCTTGATGGAGACCTCCCGCTCGCAGCCGAGTGCCGCATCAACGAGTGTGATCGTCACAGACGACCGCAGATGCGAGCCTCGACGTGGGCCCGCGCCTCCGCCGCGCGGCCTGTTCCCGAAGAATCCGAACCCCTCGAAGATGTCACCGAACTGCTCGAAGATATCGCCAATGTCGTGGAATTGACCTCCGCCGCGACCAGCTGCCCCCTGCACGCCAGCGTGTCCGAAACGGTCGTATCGCGCCCGTTTGTCCGGATCGCTGAGCACCTCATAAGCCTCAGCGGCCTCCTTGAAGCGTTCGACGGCCTCATCATCGCCCGGGTTACGGTCCGGATGATTGGCGAGCGCGAGCTTCTTGTAGGACTTTTTGATCTCCTTCGCGTCCGCATCCTTCGCGACGCCAAGGACATCATAATAGTCACGTTTCGAGGCCATCGTAGGCATTTCTGCTGCGGTGGGTTGTGTCGTTTTCAGTGATCAGTTTAGCCGCGACCCATCGGGGAGCGAGTTGGTCTCACCGCGGAGTCGCAGAGACGCTGAGGTAACGCGGAGTTACGTCAGAGTTGCCGGCTCGCCGACGATCTTTGGTTCGCCTTGGTCCTGGGGCTGAAACTTCACGATGCATCCGGTGGTGATGTTGGTGACACTGGCGCGTCCGCAGGTTTCAAGCATCATGGCGATGGATTCTTTGCGGTCGATGACGATGGCCTGACCGCGGCCGTTGCACCAGCCGTTCTCGTCAAAGTGGGCGAGACGAATGATGCCGCCGTTTCTGCGAAGATTGTCTACATATTTCTGGGCGTCCAAAACTGATCCTCTCTGCGTAACTCCGCGTGATCTCCGCGCCTCCGCGTTGAAATCAAACCTTTCAAATATGTAACACGAAACGAGCCACCGGCGAGGGTGGCTCGTGGGCCTCGTCCGAGGCGTATCGTCATGTGATTGATGGTTCATTGTTGATGGTTGATCGATCAACCATCCCATCAACCAACAACTCCTTATCGAATCGCTCCCTCAACAGTCGGCTTCTTGCCTTTGCCGTCGAGTTCGTCGGTGCGGGTCACGAGGACGTCGGTGGTCAGCATCAGGCCGGCGATGCTGGCCGCGTTGCGGAGGGCGTTCTTGACGACCTTCGCCGGGTCGATGATGCCCGCCTTAAACATGTCGACGTACTCCTCGGTGACAGCGTTGAAGCCGACGTTCTTGGCCTTTTGCTTGACCTCGTCTGCAACGACCGAGCCGTCTTCGCCGCAGTTGCTGGCGATTTGACGGATGGGAGCTTCAAGGGCGCGGGCGATGATTTCGATGCCGATTCGCTCGTCTCCCTTACCTTTGACCTCTTTGACCGCTTCGATGGCACGCAGCAGGGCAACTCCGCCGCCGGGTAGAATGCCTTCCTCGACCGCTGCACGCGTGGCGTGCAGGGCGTCTTCCATGCGGGCCTTGGTCTGCTTCATCTCGGCTTCGGT
>JAGQPX010000079.1 GCA_020426505.1 Planctomycetaceae bacterium
GGGTTGATTCGAGCCGTTCTTGCATCTCGTCACGCTGCAGCTTCAGCACAAATGTTCGCTCAGCATCGCGATACGCCGACGCCGATGTCTCATTCTCGGTTCCCGAAATCTGGGTGGCAGATTTCGAATTCCGGTGAATGGGTGTTGGTTTCGGTTTCGGCTTGGTGGGTATCAGTGAGCCAATGCCCAGATACAGAAAGATTCCCCACCCCGACATCAAAGCTATGACGACCAGCGATGAGACGAACAGACTTGACCGAGGGATCCCGGATAGGTTCTGGGGTGACTCGGCCCTGTCTTCGACAAGCTGCGGCACGTCGCTATCCCTCCATGCGAGAGCCTGCAATGCCGGATGCGACGAATGCCATCATGCCCACAACCACCGCCACGCCAACCATGAACCACCGCCCGAACATGATGCCATACAGCAGCGATTGGACTGCGAGCAATCCGCCTGCGGCGGTCACACAGGCGGCGGTGTCGAACAGCCAGTCGATGGTCGCGTGCCTCCACTCGGAGAAGTTCTTCACGCATCGTCCAGCCAGGAAGATGGCGACAATCGTTAGCAAGACGGCCAGCGGAACCATCGCCGCAGGCTGAAGTCGACTCAACAACATCAACGCGGTTGCACCCGCTGCGGTTGCCATGGTTCATGGTCGCAACAGATCGAAGTTCTTGCCGGCCTGTTTTCGTTTCCGGTGATCGACAGACGGTGCCGGTTCCTGTTGAGACGTCAAGCGGTTGCGTCGATGCTGTTCACGATCAATCTCCTTCTGGTCCCAGCCCATGATGACGTAGTGGCCCAGCAGGATGGCTGGATCCATCTCGAAAGACGAGCGCACCTCGGAAGTGGTCTCTACTTCATAGGATGAACGCAGAGTTGGTGCGGTCTCCCATTCCTCTTCGCGGACCTTGCGTTCGACCACCCGTTCGAGGAACAGATGGCCTTCGAGAATCCGCAAGTTTTGGCGAATCCAGCCAGGCACTCGATCGAGAAACGCCTGTTTGTCGGCGGGGATCGGGTGTTGCGCCTCCCTGATCGGTTGAGCGATCGCATTCATCACATGATGCTCGTGCCGTTCCACCGCATAGCGATTACGTCCCTCGACCTGCTCCCACGTTTCGAGCCGCATCCATGATTCGCCATTCTCATTCGAGCGACTTTGAACGGACTCAGTCTGACGACTACGAATCTGATCTTGCGTCACCAGATGGCGGAAGTAGTTCAGTTTGCAGGCGGTTTCACCGGGCCACTCGATCAGGCCCACCACGTCCAGTTCCACCAGCACGTGCATCGAAAGCAAGAGTTGGGCCGCGACCGTATGGCATGATTCACGGAACCAGTTGTTGACGACTGGTGTGATTTCATTCAACGGCTGGGCGATCAGGTCGGCTGTCAGCACCGGTTCCAAGGGACGATTGACCTGATGCACGGCCCTGCAGAGCGGCTCACGGGCCGATCGAATGGCAGCCGCTTTGGCCTGCGGATGATGCTGGCCACGCACTCGGAACTCAATCGCTTCAAAGCAAATCGATTCGGCAAAGTTGCGAACGTCCTGTTGCTTCGCGGCCACGATTGCTGCACTGGAAGCAACGCTCCGAGCCAGTTCGGTATGATCGGAAACCCCGCTGAAGTCAGTGGTGGGCAGAGCCGTCCAAATGTGGTCGCTCAATTCCGCAAACGCCGGGGTGAGACGATTGGCTCGATCGGCCAACGGATGAAACGGAGTCAACTCACCACGCGGTAGCGCATACTCCTCCATCAGTCGCGGGAGCATCTCGTCGAACGTGATCAATTCGGCTGTGGCATTCATGTGGGCACCGTAACAGATTGTACTTTTTCCCCAGAGATTTCCACACTGCAGACAAGCAATCTGTTGGCCCGGATCCTCCCTGAGTGGGACTCATCACACGTGCCAGTTGTCAGGAGAATCATCCAATCGCGCAACGATTCATAAGCATCCTTCGTGGAATGCATCGGCCGGTCATCATTGCTCAACGCACCGGTCTGCGACACCCAACGCGGTTTGCCGAATGCGTATGTGACCGAAGATTGTCCCGCACCAGAAGACTCAGCCTCCCAATTGACCAAGGACGAAATGTCCGGTGTCGGTTGGCCGAGTCGAGATTTGTCCCCCAAATGTTTCATCTTGGGCATACACCAGCGGTGCTTCAGTTCCCCAAGATCAATGCATCTGCAGGTTCGATTGCAGGGTGAAATGACATACGGAGGTTACTTCCGGTCAGCCTTCTTTCAGGTGAGTAACCGGATTGGAAGTTTACCGGCAGGTGTGATCGATCTGACAACCAAGTGACCTCTTGTTCAATGACGTGTCTGTGTTGGCTTTCGCTCAGTTCTGCGTGAGAAGGTAGTCATTCAAATTCGATCCAATCCTGTGCAAATGAGGCGATCTCTTGCTCTCCTCTAAGTCTCATGCCCCAAGGAAGGAGATGATGTGAGGTCGAATTGCAGCGGTGTCAGTGGTGCAATCCGCGTTGCACTGGTCCCTTCCAGTGAGCATGATGGGGTCATTCCGAGTTGGTCATCCTCGTTGGATGTCGTTCTGTAATGATCAACCAGTGGACGGTGGGAAGTGAGCGAGTCTTTTGAGTACGAATGATGGTGATGGTGCGGAGTCAGCGGCGACTCGTTTGAGTTTGTTGGTGCGGCTGCGCAATTTGAAGAATGATGATGCGTGGAAGGAGTTCTTCGAGAGTTATGGCCCCCGGATCTTTCGCTGGTGTCGCAGGCTCGGATTGCAGGAGTCGGATGCTTCCGATGTGACGCAGGAAGTGTTAACCCGATTGATGAAGGCGATCCAGACCTTCGATTACGATTCATCTCGCGGCCGGTTTCGCGGCTGGTTGACGATCGTCACGAACAACGCGATTCGTGATTACGTCAAGCAACAAAGGCGAGCTGGCGTCTCCGGTGGCGATACGACGTTGCAGCGGCATTTCAGCAGTCTGCAATCCCCGTCGGCGATCGAGGAACTGGCGGCGGAGATCGATGCGGAGGCGGATCAGGAGGTTCTGCGAGAGGCGGAGGCACGGGTGCAGCTTCGTGTTGCGAGCGAGACCTGGGAGGCGTATCGTATGACGGCGGTTGATGGTGTGAAGCCTTCCGAGGTTTCAAAGAGCATCGACATGAAGACGTCGGAAGTCTATGTCGCCAAGTCGCGGGTCATCAAATTGTTGAAAGAGGAAGTTTCCCGCATCAAAGAGGCGGAGACTGACCAGCTTTCAACACGACTCGAATCCGATCATTGATCATCCGCGAAGTGAAAACTGGCCATGTCTGCTTGCCCGTCAATCGATGAGCTGCGGCGATTTCTCGACGGCGTTGATTTTCCGGACGCTTCCACGGCAACTGCAAAGCACATCGACTCTTGTCCCGAATGCCAGCAACGCCTTGATCAACTGACGGAGCCGTCGTTTCTGGATGGTTCGATTGACGAATCGATTGGCAGAGAGTCGTCATCGGGGCTCGACCTTTCGCGAATGCTTGATCGCATTCAACGTGAACGAGTTGACGATGAACCTCGATCGCAGCCGGTGGACCATCAGCTGCCGACCGCCGAGTTGCCAGGGTACACGATTCTTAAGCATCTTGGTTCCGGTGCAGGAGGAGACGTTTATCAGGCGGTCGACGAAAAACTGGGGCGTCAGGTTGCGATCAAGGTCCTGAAGTCGGAACTGACCACTCAGAAGGAGAGTCTCGCCCGATTCGAGCGCGAAGCCCGAGCAGCTGCGGCGTTGGAGAACGAGCACATCGTCCGCTTGCATGCTCTATTGCAGCCCGACGGGATGCAGCCGTGTCTGGTGTTCGAGCACGTCCAAGGGGAATCGCTCAAGCAGCGCATCGCGGAGGAAGAGGTTATTCCTCCCCGTGAGGCGACCGAGATCGTGATCGCCATCGCTTCAGGACTCGCTGCAGCTCATCGTGTCGGGGTGATTCATCGGGACATCAAGCCGTCGAACGTGCTGATCGAACAGGGGACCGGAAGGGTTAAGATTGCTGACTTCGGTCTTGCGCGATTTGCTGAGGTCGAAGCGGAACTGACCCATGAGGGAATGCTGGCGGGGACGCCGAACTACATGAGCCCCGAACAGGTGCAGAATCCGCAGAGTGCGGACGCGAGAAGCGACATCTACAGCGTTGGGGTGTTGTTGTATGAGATGCTGACGGGTGTCGTACCTTACCGTGGCACGGTCAGGATGGTTCTGCAACGACGGATTCATGAAGACCCTCCAGCTTTACGGCGACTGAACGATGCGGTCCCCCGTGACTTGGAGACGATCTGCCTGAAGGCCATGTCACGCGATCCGGCAAGGCGTTATCAGTCCGGAGAGGAGTTGATTGACGATCTGATACGATGGCTCGACGGGCGACCGATTCTGGCTCGACCGGTCGGGACGATCGAGAGGGTCTGGCGATGGTCGCGACGGAATCCGACGATCGCCCGCTTGAGCGCCCTCGTCATGGTCATGCTGTGTGCCGGCTTGCTGGCGATGACTTGGTTCACACTTTGGCTGGCTGAGTCAAAGCAGAATGCAGAGCGTTTGACACGACAGTCCAATGAGCACGCACGACTTTATCAGCTGCAACGAGACCTGGCCGTCAAACATCTCGATCAAATGGTGCACGAGGTTCAGAACGAGTTGGGCGAACGACCGGAGACGCGGCAACTCAGGAATCGGCTGCTCGACATCGCCATGAAGGGACTGGCGGATGTGCAGGAAACGGGCGACTTCTCGCTGACCGGTGCAGTCAGCTCCGCTGACGCCCTGAACCGGCTGGGCGATTTGGCGAGAGAACTGGGAGATCATCAGAAAGCGATTGAGCACTACCGGCAGGCGTATGACCAGCTCAATGAATTGCCGGGTTCGCTGCCTCATCAGTTTGACGTTCAGCGTGCCATTGCCATGACGCTCTGCAACATGGGCGATGTCGACGCACTCATTGGCGACGATCAAACAGCGGAAACACATTATGCCGAAGCGATTCGTTTGCTTGACGACGTCATGGAATCTGATGACGGGAACCGTCCGTTGACAGATCGGAGTCTGGCAATTGTCTCCGAGCGGATGGGAGATGTCTTTCGCCGACAAGCAAAATGGGACGAAGCGATACGCAGTTATCAGCAGGCGGTGATGTTGATCGCAGACCATCCCGAAGCGCTTGAGGATGAGTTTCCACAGCTTCGCGATGTGGCCGTCTTGATGCAAAAGCAGGGGGACATTGCAATCCAACAAGAGAGACTTGCTGACGCGATTGCTCTCATCACCGATGGACATGAACGATTCCGGAAGTTGGCTGATCGAGCCCCGGATGATGTCCAACCAAAGCGGGACCTCGCGGTTTCCCTCTCACGGCTGGCAGAAGCAAAGGTCCTTTCGGAAGACCTTGCCGGGGCTGATCAAGCATTTCGAGAGGCTGCTCGCTTGTTTGATCAGCTTTTACGCAATGATCCAGAGAACACCGCCTTGATGCGGGACACGGCAGCTATCCACAGCCGGCAGGGTGAGTTGGCGTTTGAATTCGGCAGGTTGGACGAGGCGGAGGAACATCTGAAGACAGCGGTCGACATCTATGAGCGTCTGAATTTAAGTGAACACGCGCTGCCTGATGACTCGCGCAATTTGCTCAGGTGCCGCAAAAACCTCCAGTTGATTAGGGGGCAATCTCTGAATCTCAGATTCTTTCTCAAATCGCCGATTTCTTTGGAAGAACACAAATCGGTCTGCGTTTCCGCTGTGGAAATATACGTCCGGAACGGCTAGGATCCGCCAACTTCCGGGCCTGGGGAGAAACTGCATGCTCACTCGGCGACACTCGCGAAGACACCTCTCACATATCAATCTCGTCCCCGCTTACGTACAGGTCATGGAGCAACGGCTCTGCCTGTCAAGTGGCTCTCTCTCCATCGAAGTCGGTGAAGAGATTGACGATTCTGACTCCCGGTCCGGCAAATCATCGGACAGCGATCAGGACTTCGAGAAGCTCAAGGACGTTTCCGAAGACCATTCCGACTCGGGTTCCTCGAATTCCGGCTCAGGGTCGTCGAATTCCGGTTCGTCGAGTAACAGCGGCTCTGGCTCCTCAAACTCGGGGAGCGGCTCGTCCCACGAGACGATCCTCATCGAAGATTCTTCGAGCGATTCTGATAATTTCGATGACAGTTTTGAGAGCGATGCTGGATCATCCAACAACTCAGGCTCCGGCTCGCTGAATTCGGGCTCCGGCTCTGTGAATTCCGGCTCAGGATCGCTGAACCGCGGATCAGGCTCACGGAATTCGGGATCCGGGTCGATCAACTCAGGATCGGATGATTCTGAAGAGATCGAGAGCGAGGACGTGTTCGAATCGACTTCGTCATCCGATGACTCGAATCAATCATCGACCGAGGATTCACTGACAGAGTCATCAAACTCCGGCTCAGGGTCAGGCTCAATCAATTCCGGACCTGGCTCAGTGAATTCAGGGCGGGACGCATCTGACGATGTTGATCCGCCCGAAGTTGAGCCTCCCGAGGATGATTTCGATCAAGATGAGGTGGATGACACGTCGTCGTCAAACTCAGGATCGGGGTCTGAGAATTCCGGGTCCGGCTCACCCAACTCAGGATCAGGGTCGCAGAACTCAGGTCCCGGCTCGACAAACTCCGGCTCTGGGAATTCTGGTGACTCTGCGGACGATGACTCGGATGCCGGGGATGACTCAGGGTCGTCAAACTCCGGTTCCGGTTCGACCAACTCGGGACGGGGATCATCGAATTCGGGTCCTGGGTCCCAGAACTCCGGATCAGGATCAGAAGGGGACGATGACTCCGGCTCGGATGATTCGGGGGCTGAAACGTCGAATTCCGGAACGGGATCGGACAACTCCGGGCCGAGTGAAGACCAATCAGGTCCGTCACAGCCGGGTGACGCATCTGAACAATCACCGACCGCCGATGATGCCGTGAACTCGTCGACGGCTGACGAGGCAAACGGAGATGCCTCCAATGCAGACTCGCCGACCGATGATGTCGATCAACTGACCGACGAAAACCAGGGCACAACTGAAACGGAACCCGCGAACCCGGACGGCAATGCTGATCCGGTGGAGGACGCGGACCCGACGCCTGTTGACGAAGCAGCATCGGGCGATCAGACCGAAGAAAGGACAGACAGCGACTCCACTGATGATGCGACCGCACCAACGGATGAGGCCTCGAATACAGACGGCGACGATGCAGCGGTGCCGATTACTCTCGAATCGGGCGGGCCGGTCAATCTTGATCAACAACTCGACGTTCTCTACGGAGACGGTTTGGTAGCCACCCAATCCTGGATCCACTCCTTGTGGGAAGATGCGACTGTCGGGCCATTGATGGAAGGGGTCGAGTCCATGTTGATGGCGATGGCGAATCGGTCCAAAGAGATTGCACTCACGGCAGCCGCATTGCTGACCGGGTTCCTCGTCATGCTGGACGATGAGCAGAAACTGGCAGCTGCCAAAGTGGTGAAGCGACTCCGCAAGCGAGGTTGATCTTGCGATCGACGGCATTTTTGGATCAGCCACTGCGCGCACACGATCTTCGCTTCACGTTGCCAAAAGCGATTTCATCATTTCTTCAAAAAAGTCTCCGTGTTGCTGCAAGGTTTTCGCGGCAACTCAGTAGTAGAGGTTGAAAGGACACGATTCGCAGTCGCCAACAATTGGAGTGGCATTGCAATGTGTTCCCGTTTTCAACCTTGAACCTGAATAGGTGACTTCGTGAAACGATCCCATGCTCTATCGGTGGCGAGCAAGAGCCGGTCTGCCTTTACGCTGATCGAGTTGCTCGTCGTGATTGCCATCATTGGCATCCTTGTCTCCTTACTGCTTCCTGCGGTGCAGTCCGCCAGAGAGACTGCCCGTCGCACGCAATGCACCAACAATCTCAAGCAGATTGGGCTGGCATTCCACAACCATCACGACATGCATCGGTACTTCCCCACGGGGGGATGGGACTGGGATCGGCCGCCGACGTTTGGCGACAGTGGACCGGAAATCGGTGCGGATCAAGAAGCCGGATGGGGGTTCCAGATCCTGCCGTTCATCGAAGCGAGTCTCGTCTGGAACTCCAGTCCATTGGAGGCGATCAGCGCTCCCCAGCCGTTCTTCTTCTGCCCAACTCGTCGCAGTCCGCAAACGATCACCAACCCCGACTTCTACAATCCCCCCCTGACGGGGACGACTGTTACGAATGCAATGTGTGACTATGCCGCCAGCAACATTGACGGCACGGGCGTCGTCCAGCGGTTCGATCCGCGAAAGATCCGCGACATCACTGACGGCACGACGCAAACATTACTCGTCAGCGAGAAGCGACTGAACCTCGGATTGCTCGGCCAACCACAGGACGATGACAACGAGGGTTACACCGCCGGCTGGAACGAAGACACGCTTCGCCGGACTGTCGAGGGACCTCAGCCCGATTATCGAGACACGACGGGCGACGGTGAACGACTGTTCGGGTCATCGCATCCCGGCGGCATCAATGCTTTGCTCGCAGACGGGTCGGTTCGCGTGATCGCCTACGAGATCGAGACCTCGATCTTTCAAAACCTCGGTGACATCAATGATGGCGAAGTCCTCGGTGAGTTCTGAGCCCCGACTTCGTCACAACTCTTCGGTCACTTCCTGAATCAACGGAAAGGTTCATTGCAATGAACAAGTCTGAGATGAATGTATGCACACTGGCTCCCTGGGGGGGCGGACTACTGATGCTGTTGATCGGGGCCTGGTGGTTCCTCGGTGGCTCGCTCAGCGAGGCCGAGCGGATCGCAAAAGACCTGAACAGCGAGGATCCTAACATCCGCTATAGTGCGGCGAAGGACCTCTCTGAATTGGGGTACAATGCCTCTCCTGCTGCTGCGGCTCTGGGCGACGCTCTGCACGACCCGGACGAGAAGGTGCGATACCGGGCCGCCAAGGCACTCTCAAAAATCGGTCGCAACGCTGGCTCAGTGGTTGATGACCTGGCGGTCGGCCTGACGGACTCGAACAAGGATACCCGTTACTACGTCGCGAAGACGTTCAGTCACATCAGCCCCGATGAAGCGGCGGAAGCGGTCGAGGCACTGGCGACCGCACTCGAAGACACACATCCTGATGTTCGCTTTTACGCGGCGAAGACGCTCCGCGAACTGGGCGAACTGGCACAGCCGGCTGCTCCGCAACTCGCAAAGGCAGCCGAAGACAAGGATCCCAAGGTTCGCGATGTGGCCAAGCTCGCACTTGAAGCTTTGTAGAGGCTTCGCATCGGCCATCGACGTTTTGACATCACGGCCTGAATGACTTTCATGGACGTCGGCCGTCACGGATGACGGCTCTTTCCTCCTCACTTCCACGACCCAGAACCATGTTGATCTCCCCCGTCCCTCTCCAGAAACCGCGACGAATGAAGAACCCTGCATTGAGGAATGGCTCCGGTGACACTCGGCAACGTCCGAAGGTCGTGCTGTATTCGCATGACACAATGGGCATCGGTCACATGCGACGGAACCTGTTGATCGCTCAAAGCCTGAAGCATGGACCGCATCATGCCAGTGTGCTGATGGTGGCCGGTGCCCCCGAGGCATGTGCGATGACGGCGACGTCCGGCATCGACTGTCTTGCCCTACCGGCCCTGTCGAAAGACTCGAACGGCGAGTACGCCTCGCGACATCAATCCATGTCGTATCGATCGATGCTCAATTTTCGCAGCCGTACGATCCGGGCAGCCGTCGAGGAGTTTGCACCGGATGTGATGATCGTCGACAAGGTGCCCAGCGGGGTTGGTGGTGAGTTGTCTGAGACCCTCTCTACACTCAGGGAGTCGTCCCATACGAAGGTCGTCTTGGGTCTGCGAGACGTACTTGATGACCGCAAGACCGTGCAAAGCGAGTGGCGTGAGGCTGATGGCGACGCTGTTGTACAGGACTTCTTCGATGCGGTCTGGGTCTACGGCGACCATTTCGTCTTCGACACCTTGCTCGAATCTGGTTTTGATACTGGTGTCATGCTGAAGAGTTGCTTCACGGGATACCTCGATCAACGCAGTCGGCTCAGATTTCATCAGCAGGAGTTGGTGCCGGCATCGAATGGGGTGCCGATCGAGTTCGACGAGCGACTGATTGTGGCGGTCGTTGGTGGTGGGCAGGATGGTGCGGCACTGTCACGTGCCTTCTGTCAATCCGAACTGCCGAAAGGCACACAAGGCGTACTCTTGACCGGTCCCTGCATGCCGGAAGGAGACCGTCAGGAACTCCGCAGACTTGCGCAACGAAATGGCAGAGTACGGGTCATCGAACAACTCGTCGAGGCCGACTTTCTGATCGAAGCGGCTGATCGCGTGATTGCGATGGGCGGCTACAACACCGTTTGCTCGATTCTGTCCTTCGGTAAGCCGGCATTGATCGTGCCTCGCGTCCATCCGCGACGAGAGCAATTGATCCGCGCACAACGCATGGCGAATCATGGACTGATCGACTATCTGCATCCCGACGGACTCTCCGCTGACGCACTCACAACATGGATGCAGGCTGACGTCTCTCGGCTGACATCTCTTGAACACACCGTCGACCTCAACGGGCTTGGTCGGATCAATCAGTTGTTCGGCGACCTGATCGATCCGCACGTCCGTCCATCATCATTCGTCTCAAAGGAGAAGTCCCCTCATGTGTTATGAAAGCACTGACCGCGTCGGTTACGTCGTGAAACGATACCCTCGCTTCTCGGAAACGTTCATCGTTAATGAGATCCTCGCTCATGAGGCTGCGGGGCTTGATGTCGAGATCTTCTCGCTACGACCGCCCGTTGACACTCACTTTCAGAATCGCATCTCCGAAGTTCGTGCGCCGGTCACCTATCTGGACAGGGACAATCGAGGAGGCAAGGCGGATGTCTTCTGGGCGGCGATTCAGGAGGCCGAGCGGAGACTGCCGGAATTCTCCAAAAAACTGGCGATCGCTCAGGGTGAAGATGCCAAGGACACAATTCAGGCGATTCAGTTGGCCCTGTTAACTCAGGACCGAGACATCCGGCATCTCCACGCACACTTTGCCTCCAGTGCTGCGACCGTGACACGATTGGCAGCATGCTTCGCAGGCATCCCCTACACGCTCACCGCCCACGCGAAGGACATCTTTCACGAAGAGGTGGAGTCCGATGATCTGCGACGCAAACTGGCGGATGCCTCATCCGTTGTGACAGTCAGTGACTTTAATGTCGAGTATCTGCAACAGACATTTGGCCCGGCAGCTTCGCGTGTTATCCGTGTGTACAACGGACTTGACCTGGAGCAGTACCCGTTCCAGTCTCCAGCCGATCGGCCTCGACAGATCATCGGCGTCGGTCGACTCGTCGAAAAGAAGGGCTTCAACGATCTGATCACCGCGTGCGCGATCCTCGCTGAGCATCGTGATGACTTCCATTGCGAGATTATTGGCGACGGTGAGTGCGGACCGGAGTTGCAGGAGCAGATTCTGGAACTGGGCATCGCTGGCCATGTGGAACTCGTCGGCCCTCAGCCACAGTCGCAAGTCATCGCCGCTGTACAGTCCTCAGCCGTGCTTGCGGCTCCCTGCATCGTGGGAAACGACGGCAACCGTGACGGGTTGCCGACCGTTCTCCTGGAAGCGATGGCGCTCGGGACGCCGTGTGTCGGCACCGATGTCACCGGAATCCCGGAAGTGCTTCGACATGGACAGACAGGCTTTCTCGTCGGTCAACACGATCCGCACGCCCTGGCCCGGGCACTGGAGAGACTCCTGGACGATCCGGTACTCCGGATTCGGCTGGCCTCCCGCGCACGTGATCTGATCGCTGCGGAGTTCGATGCACACGCCAATGCGGGGGCCGTGCGAGAGCAGTTCGTCGGCCTGAAAGGTTCGATTTCGGAGTGTAATTCCTACTCACACCTCGATGTGCCAGCCATGTTGCAGGAGGTGTCGTAATGCGAGTCGCCTATGTTTGTGCCGATGCGGGAGTGCCCGTGTTCGGTTGCAAAGGATGTTCGATCCACGTGCAGGAGATGCTGCGAGCGATGATCGGGCGTGGGTTCGACGTCGAGTTGTTCGCCACCCGAGTGGACGGCGGCTGCCCGGACGGCTTGGAGTCGATTCGGGTCCATCGGTTGCCACGGCTGCGAGCGAATCGTGATGCAGCCACGACAAGGCAGGTCGAGCAGGAGAATCAAGCGAGTCGAGACATGATCGAGGCTGCGCCGCCGTTCGATTTGGTGTATGAGCGGTATTCGCTGTGGAGCTTCGTCGGCATGGAGTTCGCTCGTCAGCAGGGCACCCCCGGCATATTGGAGGTCAATGCTCCGTTGATCGAGGAGCAGGCGGCCTATCGCGGGTTGATGAATCGTCATGTTGCAGAAGTCGTAGCACGCCGCGCGTTCAAGGCGGCGAGCGCCCTGGTCGCCGTTTCGCCGGAAGTTGCTGACTATCTCGAAAAATGGCCCGAGGCAGAAGGACGCACGCATGTGGTCTCGAACGGAGTCAACGTCAGCCGCTTCGGTCCCTTGAAGTCCGAGATGATCCGGCACACGGATGACCTGACCATCGGCTTCGTGGGGACGCTGAAACCCTGGCATGGTGTGCAGGATTTGTTGAATGCGTTCAGTCAGCTATTGCCCCGCTTCCCTCGGTTGAAGCTTCGCATCGTCGGTGATGGACCGGAGCGGGAACGGCTCGAACGACAGGCACGTGAGATCAGCAGGACGGCAATTACATTTGCCGGGCCCGTGCTACCTGCGGAGATCCCTGCACAATTAAGCGAGATGGACATTGGCGTGGCACCGTACCCGCAGATGGAGCCTTGCTACTTCTCGCCACTCAAGCTGTACGAATACGCCGCTGCGGGACTGGCCATTGTCTCCAGTGACATCGGCGAGCCGGGACGCGTGATCGAGCATGAAGTGAACGGGCTGCTCTGTCGCCCCAGCGATCCGGCTGATCTGGCCCGCCAACTCGAACGGCTGAACTGTCATCCGCAGGAGCGAATCGCCTTGGGCCGCACAGCTCATCGGCGTGTCAGCCAAAATCACACGTGGGGGCATGTGCTCCAGCGAATCCTGGAAACTGTCGACCGGCCGACGCCGGTGCTCCTCTGATCGAAAGCGGTTGTCACGTGGGACGTCCAACATCAATCAAGGAATCGGTGCCGACACTTGTGCGAGTGTTGCAAGTGCTGCGTCCCTGGATTCAGAAACAATGGCCCGCGCTGGTGCGGTCGCTCATCGTGTTGTTTGCAGGTGTCGCACTCCAGTTGCTGGAGCCGTGGCCACTGAAGTACGTCCTCGACACGGTGATTGCTCCTGCGGTCGGCTTTGATGTTGATGCCACCTCGCCCCCCAACACCTCGTGGGTCCTTGTGATGTGTGCGTTGGGAATTGTCGCCATCAGCGGGCTGCGGGCGTTGGCCGAGTACGTGCAGACAGTCGGGTTTGCCCGTGTCGCGAATCGCATTTTGAGGGACGTTCGCGAGCACACCTATCGACATCTACAGGCACTGTCATTGAACTTCCACAACCATGCCCGCAATGGGGATCTCACGGTCCGCGTGACTCGCGACGTGAGCATGCTGCGAGATGTCGTGTCAACGGCCATTCTCCCCCTGGTTGCTAATGCGCTGCTGCTCGTCGGCATGC
>JAGQPX010000080.1 GCA_020426505.1 Planctomycetaceae bacterium
AGCTCATCTGCGAGGCGTACTTCTTGCTCAAGCACTGTATCGGGGCCACCAACGAGCAACTCTATCAGACGTTCAAGGAGTGGAACGAAGGCGAACTCGAAAGCTACCTCATCGAGATCACCCGTGACATCTTCACGGTGAAGGACGAGGAGTCAGGCGAGTACCTTGTCGACCAGATTCTCGACACGGCCAAGCAAAAAGGAACCGGCAAGTGGATGTCGCAACACGCTCTCGATCTCGGCGTGCCCACGACCCTCATCACCGAAGCGGTCTATGCCCGCTGTCTCTCCGGCCAGAAGGATGCCCGCGTGCGTGCGTCCGAGGTGCTCGAAGGTCCTAAGGTGTCCTTCGATGGCGATCCCAATCAGTTCGCGGACGACGTGCGGCAGGCACTCTACGCCTCCAAGCTCGTCAGCTATGCCCAAGGGTACGTGCAACTCGACGCGGCAGCTGAGGAGTTCGGCTGGAAACTGGATAACGGCAGCATTGCACTCCTCTGGCGAGGCGGCTGTATCATCCGCTCCACCTTCCTGCAGGACATCAAGAACGCCTTCGACAAGAATGCAGACCTTGAAAACCTGCTCCTCGACGACTTCTTCAAGTCAGCCATCGACAAGGCCCAACCGGCCTGGCGACGCGTCTGTGCAACAGCCATCGAACAGGGGCTCCCCGCCCCCGGCTTCACTGCCGCTCTGTCTTACTACGACGGCTACCGACGTGACCGCCTGCCCGCCAACCTACTCCAGGCCCAACGCGACTACTTCGGCGCCCACACCTACGAACGGGTCGACAAGCCTCGCGGCGAGACGTTCCACACCGATTGGATTCGCGAGCGTAAGGTGTGAGCTTCGCTAATCCGCAAGCGTTGTTTGGTCCGTGTTCCTACCAAGGATGATGATATGTTCGAGCAACAGATCACCCTCAATCGATTCCTGTTGAAGTATCTCAATGGACTGATTCAGGACGTGGACGATGCGGACCTTGCCAAACGGCCGTCAGATGGTGGGAATTCGCCGTTGTGGATTCTCGGGCATCTTGCCGTCGTCGGTGACTCGGCATCGAGAGTGCTGGGGCTGAGTCCGGTGTAGCCGAAAAAATGGCGGTGGACGTTCATTCCGGGGACAGAGGGCGAAGTTGCTGATGCGGGAGAGTTCACCAACAGCAACTCCTTGATGCGATCCATGAGGGCTACAAGATGCGAAGGCGCAGAGTCCTGTGAGGCTGTTCCTCGAATCAATCTGAGCCTTCTGGTTATCACAACGCTTCAGAATCATCAGCGAACCCTGCGAGGCGACAACCTGATGACAGGGTCGGTCTCCATCGGACGAACTCTGCGAGAATCATACGCACCTGATGAACATGTGCATCTCCACCAATGATCGCTTACATCCAACACTGCACTGATCAGTCGTTGCGGATTGCTCGCGGGGTGGGATCGTTTACACTTCTTGTCCCACAACCTCATGTATCTGCACGACTTGAGAAAGGCACAGACTCAGAAAAGTTCCAACTGATTGCCGGCTGACTCGGTCGTAACTCGGGTTTTTCCCCAGAAGACCCGCATGCGCTCGAACTGTTTGTCGGTGAAGCTGAGGATGCGCACTTCGCCATCGGGGGGCACATTGCGTTCGATCCGCTGCATGTGAACAGCCGCGTTCTCCTCGCTGGGGCAGTTTCTGACGTAGACGGAGAATTGCATGCGCGTGAACCCATCTTCCAGAAGCGACTTGCGAAACAGGGCATAGCGTCGCCGCGCCGCCTTGGTGTCCACGGGCAGGTCGAACATTGCCATTACCCACATGCAGCGATACCCACTGATTTGCATGGTTCGGGGATCTCCAGTTCATGTGCTGTTCCTTCATAACACTTGGCCAGTGATGCTGTGAATGTGTGCAGGGCGACCATCAGCGGCCCCTGTCGGTCGTTGGTGATCATCGGGGCCGCGAGAAGTTCGAGCAGCGATGCTTTTGTCGGCTGATCGAGTTCGGTCTGGCCGTCCCAGTAAAGTTCTCGCACGCGGGCATCGACCAGTGGCCGCAGCGGTTCGATCAGGTCATCTGCCAGACAAAACGCATTGGCCCGATGGGCGTGCTTGAGGCCGAGGGACGGCAGCAAGCCGGAGCTGACGAGAGAGCGGGCAATCGCTGCGCGCACGATTGCATATCCGTAATTCAACAGGGCATTGGGGGCGACCCCGTCTCTTGCGCGACGAAACTGTTCATCCGTCACGTCTTGATCCTCCTGCAGGAGCCAGTTGCGCCAGTAGAGACGGGCTGCCTGAGCCTCACGGTTGGTGGGGTCTCCCGAGCGAACGTCGGCTGCATACGCCAGCAGTTTCTTACGAGCGGGTGAGTCAACCGCCAGATTGTTTGCCTGCCCGCGGATTTTCGCCTGAATCAGTTGTTTCCACAGCCGTTTGCGAACGGGCTTTTTGACCGCGATCTGATCGTTGACTCGCCAGACGACTTGCGAATGATCAGCGAGTGGGAGCAGAATTCCGACGGGCAGATGGTCGGACCCGCAGACAATAAGAGCCGCATCGGATTCGGCCATCGCTGCAAGCACGGAATGCGTGTATGTCGTCTGTGGATGGTCGACAACGACGCAGCCAAGGTCTTCACAGGGGAGTTGTCCGACCACATCGCCATCTCGTTTGAGCACGAGTTGCCGGTGTTTGAGCGAGAGATGTGCAGGCTCTCTCGAGATTTCGACTGTGCGTTTGATCATGGGCGGCCTTCCGATCAGGGAACTGGCCGCCTCCGTGCGAAAGCAATCTCATTAAGAGTTAGTATAGGGGAACTGCGCAGAAATTGCACGCAGATCAGTCATTTGCCCAGCGAATTCGTCCGAGAGGGTCGACGGTGACTTTTCGAGGATTTAGTGCAAACAATGATCCGGGATACTTTGTCAGCTTGCCGTGTTGCTTTCCTTCTTGTTTCGAAGATGCATGCGGATAAAACGTCATTTGCCGAGTCGTCGATGCGGCTGTCACGAAAACGAACAGTTCGTCCTTTCCATCGATATCAAGAATGATCATCTCACCTCGGGATAGGGACATAACAAAGGAGGCGTTAATAGGGATGATTGGATGCTCTTTTGGCGGATGGCGATGAATGATTTCCACTCGGTCTTTAATTCGATTGATGGCTTCGAGTTGGGTCACGAAGACCGCGTCTCGCTTCGTTTTCCCGTCGACCGCCCACTCGAAGATTGCCAGATGATGCGTGGAGCCGGGTTTGACGTAAGCCTCATCATCACGGTTGGCCCGGATCGGCTGGATCGTCAGTTCTCGACGCAACACACGGACTTTTTTGATCGGGATTCCCTGGGCATCAGGCTCGCGTTTCAGACGTTTCCTGCTCGGCGGCAATAACACAGGATGGTTCTGATCACACAACGCCTGTTTCCATTGCTTCGAATCCACTTTCTTGCCGCGTCCGACTTTGATGCCATGCTCGGCCAGTCGGGCTTCGATGGCGGCACGAATCCCATCGTCACGGATCAATGGAATCTCGTTTGGTGACAGACTCTCCAGCGGCTTACGAACGACGAACACTCCGGGCTCCGGCGTTGGCCCATAGATGGTCTCTTCATGAAGTGCCCCGGCGACCTTACGTTCGGGGCGATGTGAGACATTGATTTGATTGACCCGCTCGACGACCTCGTCGCGAAAGTCCTCCCAAGGGGCGTCGATATTCCGGCCTCGATACATCTGCTTGTGTGACACGTCACCCGTCTCGCGATCGACGTGCTGCACCTCGCTCGTCCCCCAGGCAAGTTTTTGCAGCATCCGTCGGTCGGTCAGGGCTGCGATCAGTGCATCAACTGCATGATGGCGATGATCCTCGCGATTCTTGAGGTCGAGGTCGTCGTTTCTCAGGACCGAGTTGAGGCCCCACTGTCGACGGAGTTCGGCCGTGTGCTGTCCCTTCAAGCCCAACACATCATGGTCCGACTCGAACAGACAGCGGAGATACTCGGCAGTGGCACTGGCGATGTATCCGGTGTCTGTCAGTTGGCGGGCGATGAACTTGTCGAGGTCGAGTTCCTTTTGCAGAAACTTGCGGTACTTGCCGTATCGCATCTTTCCCTGGTGCATCAGCGAAGAGACGTGCTGGCAGACACGGGCGTAGCGGTCCGGCTCAGAGTCAGCCAGCCACTCGTAAGGGGTGCGTTGCCCCTTGTCGTGGTTACAGGTTCGATGTACGACGACCTTGTTGGCCTGCGAGTCGTCGAGACAACGGGAATAGGGGAAGATGTGATCGACATCGACCTCGCCTCCGAAGAGATGCTTCTGGCTGATCGTCTTCTGGCAGTAGACGCATTCATGACCCTGATGGTCCCATAGCAGGTACCGCAGAATGCTGTCCCGATTCACGCGAACTCCTGAGCTGGAGTCACTCTTCCGGTAGGCACGAATCTCATTGGCAGCGTTATCACGGTCCTTCTCGTTCTCGCGCATGCGGCTGTTGTAATCACTGCGTGCCTGGGGCCCCATCTGGATCGAGCGCGCCATCTCGACATGCACCTCGTCCGGCTTGCCATACTCCCGGATAATCGCATTGACCACTTTGCGGAGTTCGACGAGTGCCCGTTTGACCACGGGATTCGGAATGTCGCCGATGCGGCATTCTCGCAGATTGACACGCGTCGGGTCGGGCAACTCGTCAAACAGGCGACGCTGCAACTCGTCCCGACGCAAATAGCCCGCTGCGTGCAAAGCACTCTGGGCCGGGTCACTCACAGATTGATAGACGAGCCCTTGCTCCAGATGGGGCAGCAATTTGTCGATGGCTTTGAGCGAGAGGCTGCCGTAGCCCGGAGGGAATTCGACATCCAACGCAGCATCCGCCTGCTCGGATGTCCAGTCGAATTCACTGATCAGCCGGCTTTCGATGGCATCGTCCTCACGCTCATTGTCGACGAGCATCCGGGCAATGGAATCCTTCTGGTCGTCCGGGAGTTTGTGCCATCCTTTCCCTGTTGCTTTGGCCATCAGCCAATCGACCGTCATGCCCTTGAGGCTCGGGCGTTTGCCCCGCTCCAGGTTGAACTTGACTGATTCCAGAAATCCCAGGTGCTTGCGGATCTGATCGAAGGTCGCCTTTTCCCGTGTGCCCAGGTATTCGAGCAAAAGTGTTCTTTGATCCTCGTCAAGTTTGCATTCCTCGTGAGTGTCGGGATCGATGTAGCGGAGGTTGTTCACTTCCTGCAGCAGCCGGAATCGCTGGGCATGACGGTCGGCTCGGGGACACCGTTTCTCTTTCGGTTCCAGTTCGCACAAACCGACGACCGATTTGGGCCAGTACATCTTCCGCTGGAAGAAGATCATGCCGTGGATGCCGAATGCCTCCAGGCCGGTCTGTTCGTCGGGCTTACGACGTGGCTTGAAGGGGTAGGCGCCTTTGCCGAGCGAACCGTAACGAAGTTGTTCGGAGAGCAACTGGGGATGATGCTCGGCTTGGGCATCCCAGATTTTCTCGAACTCGTCCTCCAGCATGTTGCGGCGGGTATGACGGTTGCGAATATGGTCGTCCTCTGTTCGCTGAGCGTGATCAAACGATTCGCACTTCTGAAACAGATACTGCCCCAGCGTCTCCAGGCCTGCCTCTTCGATGGCTTGAGCCAGTTCGCTCATCTCGGCCAGCATCCCTTTGACTTCGCTGTCCCCTCGATCCTTTTTGCGATTGGAAAGAAACCCTCGACGCTGATTGAGATGCAGAAATACCCGCCCGATCTCGTGAGGCGTCAGTTTCTTGCCCAGCGCCTTTGCACGAAGTTCGTAAGGGTTCGTTTGCAGCAGAGCTTCCTGTTCGCTTTCATGGGAGGGCCACAGACCAGCAGTGATCAGCGCATCCCGAAGGTGTCGTTTGCGACGACTTCGCCGGGCGATCTGCCGCCGCATGCCACGAGCAATCCGCCGATCCTCGTTGCGAGACTTTTCCTTGCGGGTATCGAAGTTGTCGACCCCCTCAGGAAATACCCGCACGCCCAGATCGACAATCGATGGTTCCTCCTCATCAATCAGAGCCCAGCCGATGGAGTTAGGACCGATGTCGAGACCGAGCGTAACATGTGTCATTATGGCACTCGTCGCAGTACATAGTTCTCACGGTGAATCATTGATATTTTCCTAGCATACAGTTGATCACAGAGTAGTTCGAGAGTATACTAACCCTTGTGTAAACGATCCTGCCTCGCGGACTTTTCGTAACAAGACGAAACATTCGCAGGCAACGCCCTACGGGGCGACCGACCGCCACCCTTCGGGAGGGCGGTTTTTCTTTGGGTGCCGCGGATGTTTGGGATGGTCGCCTCCCATCGCACGCTCTTACTCGAATTGACCCTTGATTCGCGCTGAGAGGAGATCGAACTCTTTCTTGAGTTCGCTTCGAAGATGGTCGTTGTCTGAGACGTAATGTTCATTGCGGCGGGCGTTGAACATGACCGCGTAATCGATGCCGTCTGGACGCTGCTCCATCAGGGCTGTCGTCGTGTTCGGTAAGCTGCCGAAGTGCCAATAGAGTTTGCGTTGACGAGGTTTCCGCGGTTCGCCGCTGATCCAGTATCGGTTGAGAAACTCACAGATTGAAGGAGCCGATGCTGCCAGTCCGCCAGCGGAGTCCCTGACTCTCATGTCAAAGCCGACGTCGTCGGGATAGAACACCTCAACAACGTTACTGCCGTTTGGCGGATGTCCGGAGACGTGAATATCATGTAGGCCCAGCGGGTCACCAATGTTTGATTGCAGTGCAGTTCCATAGGATTCACCGGTTTGCTTCTCGATGACGCGGCCCAGCACAACATAGCCGAAGTTCGAGTAGGCCCGTTTTTCTCCCGGGGCCAACTGCAACGGCTGAGAAAGCATGTACTGGATAACATGGTGGGAACTGAAGTTGTTAAGTACCCGCATCTCCGTCTGAATTCGTTTGAGTTGATACATGGGATCGAAGGCCGCATCCCGATCCCACCCCCCTTTGTGATCGAGTAGGTGTTGCACGGTCACGTCCTTCAGACGTTCGTCGCCGAGTTGATTCTGAAAGGGGACCAACTCGAGGTACTGAAAGACCTTCAACCCCGAGTCGAGTTTGCCGTGGCGAATCAGTTCCCTGGTGATGGCAGCGGTGATCGGTTTGGAGTTGCTGGCGAGTCGGAACGTCGTGGTCGGCTGAGTCGGCTTCGATCGGCGTCGGTCGGCCCAGCCATAGCCACGCGAGACAACGACGTGCCCGCGATAGCTGACCGCCAGAACTGCTGCACGCGCGCCGATGAGATCCATCGATTCGAGGACAACCTTGTCCAGCGGAGCAGAGAGTTCGCTCTCTTCTCCGGTCGTCGGGAGATCGTCGGCGACAATTGCTGAGGGAAGTGCCATCAAACAGCACGACAGAAAAGTGCAAACCATTCGGCGTCTCGTCTGACGAACCATCGAACGCAGAGACTGTCCCTCAGACATCACACACTTTCACTGCCTGTTGAAGCCCGATGAGAGTATCGCCGGTCGGGATGAATTCCTGTCCGACGTACCCTTCATAGCCGACGTCGATCAGCGCCTGCATCACCGCCGGATAGTTGAGCTCCTGCGACTGGTCGAGTTCGGCCCGACCGGGGTTGCCCGCTGTGTGCACATGTGCGATGTGCTCCTTGTGCTGATGGATGCGGCGGATGACGTCGCCGTTCATGATCTGCACGTGGTAGATATCGAACAGCAGCTTAAACCGCTCAGAGCCGACCCGGTTGATGATGTCGATGCAATACTCAGTGTCGTCCCCCTGATAGCCGGGATGCCCTTTCATTGGATGCGAATCGTCCCGTGTGTTGAGCATCTCCAGACAGAGAGTGACCCCCTTGTCCTCGGCCTCGCCGATCAGTTGCTTGAAGAAGGTGACGCAGTTCTCGGCCCCCTCCTCTTTGGAGAGCCCGCGTGCCATGCCGGTGAAGGTGATTAACCGCTCGACGCCGAAGTCGGCGCAGTGCTGCATCTGCTCGCGAAGCACCTTGCGGCACTGATCCCACTCGTCCCGATTGTTGGGACCAAGTTTGAACCCATGACTGCTCGCGATCGCACAGGTGAGTCCGTGCTTCTTAAGCGTCGGCCAATGCTCCGGGGGAATGAGTTCAATGCTGCGGCACCCGAGTTGCACGGCCACGCGGCAGAACTCGTCGACATCGGGCCAGGTCTTGTTGTAGCACCAGTTAACGAGTGATTGTTTGATCCGCCCTTTCGTTGCCACGGGTTCTTCCTCCGCTGCGGTTGCTGTCGGGTGGGTGATGACCGAAGCGGCACCGGCTCCAGCCAACGATTTCAGGACCCTCCGCCGATTGACGACCGGTTCTTTAGAATGATTCATCGCACATGTCCCCGTTCGCAGAATTCGACGTCAGCAGATATGTCTCAAGGTGAGCTGATACCTTACCCGATTGCCGACCGCGACCGCCAACACCCCCCCCGCGCGTTCTTGACACCATCGTCGGACACAAATAGCATTTTGGCAGGGGACGACTGAGATCCCTGATCGTCGGTCGCCGAGGGGTGAACCTACTCAGCGATTGGATTGTCGGAAGAATGCCTGCAAAACGGGTCTGATGTGTTTCGACGGTTTTCGGTGCAGAAGGCTTCGGATTCTACCGATAACATGATTCAGACGGGCGACAGCCGTTCCTCAAAGAGTGGCTGTTCGCAGTGTGGCGCCGTAGCCAAGCGGCCTAAGGCGACGGATTGCAAATCCGTTATTCCCCGGTTCGAATCCGGGCGGCGCCTCTTCAGCGGAAGGTTCTCCAATCGAGGACCTTCCGCTTTCTTATTGCCATCGAAGAAATCGCGGATGCTCACTATCATGCCCGTTTCCGTTGAGTCTAAGGGGCAGACCGATTGAGATGACTGGGCAGTTCTCCCGAAGCGTGCCGGGAGACAGAATCTCGGCCAAGGCTGCCGGTGGCATGTGCCGATGGTAACCACAGTCAGGTCTCCAGCACCGCGTCTTGCGTTTGAACCGGTTCGGATGACGCCAGTTTGACGTCTCGCTAAGGTGAACGAACAATGACTCTCACACGCCTCGTCCGAATTCCCGTGTTGGCCCCCCTCATCGCGATGGCCTTCGTCATCTCGCTGGGGACAGCCGCTTCCGCTCAGACGCAAATCGCCACACGCATCAGCGAAGTCCCGGAATCGCATCCCCTGATGCCCGCCCTGCGTGCAGGACAAAAGGCTCTCACCGAATTCGATGAAGTCACCGACTACGAAGCAGTCTTCGTGAAAAAGGAGATCGTCGGCGGACAGATGATCGAGCAACGGATGCAGATCCGCTTTCGTGAGAAGCCTTTCAGTGTGAGGCTCAAGTTCATCGAGCCGAACGAAGGACGTGAGGTCCTCTACATTGATGGACGTAACGGCAACAAGATGCTCGTGCAGGAAACGGGGCTCGCGTCGCTCGTCGGTCCGGTCTCGCTCGACCCGCGCGGGTCACTCGCCATGCAGCACACCGTGCATCCCATCACGCAAATCGGTGTCAAAAACATGATGCACCGACTTCTCGACGTCTGGCTCGCAGAGTCGGATCAGACACAGATCGACGTGAAGTTCTATCCGAATGCCCGCATCGGCAAAACCAGCTGCGAGGTCATCGAAGCGACCCATCCGCAGCAGGCGCAGAACATCACTTACCACAAGGTGCGACTCTACGTCGACAAAGACTCAGGCCTGCCGATTCGCGTGCAGCACCTCGGCTTCCCCAAAGGGGACGGGGCCAAGGAACCGATCATCGCTGACTACGCTTACCTCAGCATGAAGACGAACATCGGACTCACCGACCGGGACTTCGCCATCGGCAACTGATGCGAGTGGAGCGTCACAGCTAAGAATTCGGCTTGGGTGGCAGGGTCAGACCAACGGGATGGCCCTGACGTTGTGCGTCCAAACACCGGGGCCATCCGCTTCGCTACTGACCCCGCCACCCTAGTGCGGCGGTTGTTTAAGTGTA
>JAGQPX010000081.1 GCA_020426505.1 Planctomycetaceae bacterium
CACGCAGTCGAACAGGTCGACCCCGCGCAGCACGGCCTCGACGATGTCGATCGGTCGACCGACCCCCATGAGGTAACGCGGACGATCCGCAGGCAGATGAGGCACCGTGAAATCGAGTGTGCGGTACATCTCCGCCGGCGGCTCGCCGACGCTGAGTCCACCGACGGCATAGCCGGGAAAATCCAAAGGCAGCAGCCCGGTTGCAGACCGCTCGCGCATGGCTTCATCAGTCCCGCCCTGCACGATGCCGAACAACGCCTGATCGTCACGTGTCTGAGCATCGCGGCACCGTTTGGCCCACAGCGTCGTTCGATCGACAGCCGCTCGCAACTTCTCCGGAGTCGACGGAAGCGCCGGGCACTCGTCCAGACACATCATGCAGTCGGCTCCGAGCGCCTCCTGAATTGCAATCGCCCGTTGGGGCGACAACTCCATCAGACTGCCGTCAATGTGCGACTTGAAGACCGCCTTCTCATCATCGAGCGATCGCAGATCAGCGAGCGAGAAGACCTGAAACCCCCCGCTGTCGGTAAGGATCGGACCGTTCCAGTTCATGAACTGATGCAGCCCGCCCATGTCCGCGACGACGTCCTCCCCCGGACGCAGCGCAAGATGGTACGTGTTCGCGAGCACCATCTGCGCACCGGCGTCCGATAACTGCGACGGCCAGACCCCCTTGACGGTCGCGAGCGTCCCCACCGGCATAAACGCAGGCGTCTCGACCACCCCATGCGGCGTCGACCATCGCCCGGCCCGCGCGCAGGTCGCATCATCGGTGGCCTGAACCTCAAACGAAAACATCAGCGACTTTCAACACAGATATTGGGATCACGACAACTCATTGTAGAGCGACGAGAACGCTGAACGGACGGTCAGGAACATGAACAATGTCACCACAAACGGGACCGCACAGGCGAGAACAGTCCACAACCAGCGCATCGAGTGCGACTCAATCAAGGCGAATCCGATCGCATTCACGCCAATCACCGCAGCGACAAGCAACGGAATGGAAACGAACCAGGCACCAAAGAACCAGCCGATGCACGTGATCACGAACAGCTGCCGGTTCGACAACTCGGTGCCGAAATCTTGAAAGATCTCAGCAGATCGCCACGTATACATGATCAATGCAACGAGTGTCACCCCCCAGCAGAACAGCTGAGCGAAAATACTGAGCCACAGAAAGGGTTTCATTGTCTCTCGTCTCCGGATACGTCGAACGGAATTGTCGGCAACGCAAAGCCGCATCAAGGTGCAAAGCGACATCATAGAGTCGATACAACAATCTTACAGTATGATGTTGAGGATGGGTCATGGGGCAGTTTGATCTTGGGTGGCATGGCGTCACGGCGATAGCCGGGTAGCGATGTTCGAGAACCATATCAAAGACATGCTCACCCGCCGAAATGCATCCCGCATCAATCGGACCCTCTACCTGAAGTGCGCCTTCGACCAGTGAGTCCGAAGAAAGTGACCGGACGATGACCGTTGACACAGCAGAAATCGATGACGAATACGCCAGTTGGTGCGGAATGTGTACCCACATTGCGAGGCTGTCTTCGGGCAGGCCGACGAGGGAGAGCTCGCATTCCGAATTCGATCACGCCACGGCAGGGACCGTAGCGGAGTGATTCGCTTGTTGAGCAATCACAGCGGCGTTCGGCTCAACAGTGCCTGGCTGGAGCGAGAAGTTGAACGGAGTCTGCGAAATCAAAAAGATAGCCAGCTCGCTCGGCGAGCTGGCTTGAATGGCGTCCGTGATTGCATTGTGGCAATCTGTCAGATCGTCGACGAACTGCAAAAGTCGGCGATGCATGATACGTTTCAGAAGCTGAAGTAGATGCCCGATCGATATCCACCATAGCCACGTCCGTTTCCGTAGTAGCCCCGGTTACCATATCCACGACCGTACCGACCGTAATAGCCGCGGTTGTTCCAACCGTAGTTGTATCCACGGTTGTAACCTCGATAGTAGTTCTGACCTCCGTACCAACGGTTTCCGTAGTACCCGCGCTGTCCGCCGCGATAGTTCCAGTATCCGCGACCGGCTTCCGCCGAAGATGTCATCCCGGTGATGCCGAGCAGCGAAGTCGCCACGATGATGAGTAAAGTCTGCTTCATGAGTCTCTATCCTTTCCTGAGCAGCAATTGGTTACCGCTCCACGGGGGGCGAACTGAAATGTCGGAGAGAATCCTCCAAACGTCCTTACCCTATGTGACGCGATGTCCTCGCAGCATGGGGGCGTCTGACCGCTGACATGTGGGGAAAGCGCCCATTGTGCTGTCAGAGAGAAGATGCACCCCAATCGCCGTTTGTGTATCTTGTGACGCTTGTGGAAATCCGCTGGTGTTCATGCGGTTTCGCGACACGATCAACCCACTGCGTCACTTGAAAACAATGAACGAAGTCGAAGACATCGCCGCCGGGGCTAAACCTGCACGAATCTCCGAAGACTGGCTGGCAGTAGCGTGTGCGGCGTTGCTCCTGGCCGTCTCGTTCACTGGGGTCTTGTTGGCGTCGAAGTATTGCTATTGGGATGGGACAAACGGGGCATCAATCGAAGTCATCAACCCGTTCAAACCCTGGGTGTCCAAGCCGGGCAAGTGGACGGAGAGTCCGGTTGACTCGTTCGTGACAACGGACGATGCAGGTGAGAAGAGTTATGGACTGCTCATCGGTTCGGTGGGTGTGTTTGTCACGTTCGCCGTGTTGCTGACGCTGGCCGTGCAGATTCGTGACGGCGGAGGCCTGGCGTTTCTCAAGGGATTTGTGCTGGTCTTTCTGCTGGCCACGTTGGCGTATTTGTTGGCGGCTCAGAGTGTGGTCAAGGCGTACAACCTGGAGTATGCACTATGGGCGCTCCTGGTCGGGCTGCTCATCTCGAACACGATCGGCACACCCGCTTTCATGAAGCCGGCGGTGCGGACCGAGTTTCTGATCAAGACGGGGCTGGTGTTGTTGGGTGCGGAAGTATTGATGTCACGACTCCTCGCACTCGGACTGCCGGGCCTGTTCGTGGCGTGGGTGGTCACGCCGATCGTGCTCATCAGCACGTACATCTTCGGTCAGAAGGTGCTGAAGATGGAGTCGCCGTCGCTGAACATGGTCATCTCGGCCGACATGTCGGTCTGCGGAGTCTCGGCCGCGATCGCAGCAGCAGCAGCGTGCAAGGCAAAGAAAGAGGAGTTGACGCTGGCGATCGGCATGTCGTTGTCGTTCACGGTTGTGATGATGATTGTGATGCCGGCGTTCATCAAAGCGGTTGGCATGGGTGAGGTGTTGGGCGGTGCATGGCTCGGCGGAACGATCGACGCTACGGGAGCAGTTGCCGCCGCTGGTGCGACACTCGGCGATCGGGCTCTCGAAGTGGCTGCGACGGTCAAGATGATTCAGAACATCCTGATCGGCGTCTCAGCCTTCGGCATCGCCACTTACTGGGTCACCAAAGTGGAAGCTGACCCGAATGGCCCGCAACCAGACGCGATGGAGATTTGGCGTCGTTTTCCCAAGTTCGTCATCGGGTTTGTGATTGCATCAGTGCTGTTCTCGATCGTTCACGGGACGCTTACCGGCGGACCGGAACTAGTCGACGGCATGATCGATGGCTCAACGAAGACGTTCCGCGGCTGGTTCTTCTGTCTGGCGTTCGTCTGTATCGGGCTGGAGACGAGCTTTCGTGAGTTGCTGCCCTATTTCAAGGGAGGCAAGCCGCTCGTGTTGTATGTCTGCGGCCAGTCCCTCAATCTGGTGCTGACGCTCTTGATGGCATGGTTGATGTTTGAAGTTGTGTTTAAGGACTTCGTCAACTGACGCATGAGCGAAATAATGACTCAAGTGAAGTCCGTTTCAAGCGACGCATCATCGTGGCACGGTTGGGGGTTACTGCTGACCGTGTTGATGGCAATGAGCGTGATCTGGTGCGGGTTGCTCCCCTGGATCGCAACGCGTCCACACGTGCAGCGGCAGCTGACGTTTCTTGACGAGCGAGGCATTGATCCGAGTGCGATGTTCTACACGGAACTCGACGCGATGGACGCCATCCTTGAAAGGGCCGAGGGTGACGGGGATCACCCCATCAAAACGAAAAAACCCGCCGAGTGAGTCTCGGCGGGTCTGCTCGATTCATCGTTTCGCACTGTCGCGGAACGGCATCGTGAGACGGCTCAGGTCTTGATGTTCTTCCGCTTGGACCGACGTGCCTGAGCACTGGCCGGACGTTTACCATGATTCGCCTTCTTGAGTTTGCGTTGTGTCTTTGCCATGGGAAAAACCTCACGTGAATGATTTGTTGAACCAGTGTGGTCTGAGAGCACTGGAAGTGGTTTTCTTGGATATCGCCGTGTAAACCCGAATGTGATTCAGCGGGGGCGACGGTTGGCATTCTAACAGGAGGCGGGCTGTTGACAACCCGTCAATTCAACCGGCACGACGCAGGAGATGCCCAAGTGTGATGGCCGCATCGCAGCGAGGGAAGGAGTCTCGATACCAGAATCTCCCGTCCGACTGCATGTTCACCGATGTTGATTGTTGCTGCATACTTCGGGCAACGCACTCGTCGCTCGGACGACTTCCGTCCTCAGTCGTGAGAGCATCCAAGGCACCGGTGGCGGAGACGATCCGGCGTCTCAATTCGGCTGGCGGCATCAATCGCCCGTTCCGGTCGTACCATCGGAGCGACATTCCATCGTCACTGATCACGATTCCTGCGTCCGCCGCCCCCTGTTTGACGACCAGCAGCCGCTCGCCTTTGACTGCGGACGGATCGGTGATCCAATGCACCTCGCAAGGGAGCGGTTCGAGCAGTGGCGTTAAGGTCTCAACGATCGTGGACTCAGTGCAGAGGCAGACGACCTTCCGGGCAGCGACGTCCTGAAAGTGTTTGAGGAGACTCGCCCGATAGGGAACGGATGCGTCGAAGTAGCGCTGCGTGCCGCCTTGTCGGGTCGGGCGGGAGACACCTTGCTCGAAGCGACGCCTGACGTCAGCCAGAGTTCCGTCCAACGAGAACGGAATGCCGCCAGGGCCGATCGCGTCCAGACCGGTCCACGACTGCGGACAACCGCTTCCGGTGACAAACAGCCCGCCGCTTGCCTGCAGATGATCGACCGTGAACGTCAAACAGGGACCGCTGACACGTCCGATGTCGACAACGTTGCAACCCATGAGTCGCAACGACTCGCTTACTCCGACCGACAGATTGGGCGACGACGGTCGGGCATCCTGTCCGATGACGATCGTCGGACCACTCCGTCGTCGCTGAGGCGTCGGAGAAGAATCCGGTTCGTCGTCGGTCGGGCGAGGACGTCCGGTCAGAGGCTGATGTTCCCACAGATGCTCGGCGAACGCGGCAGCGATCTGCCCCGCCATCTTTCGAGTCAGGTGGTTGAGGTACGCCCCGCGAATGCCGTCCGCGAGAAAGGGAGTTGGACGCTCACCACGTTGGGCCGTCTGCTCGATTCGACCGATCATGGACCTGGGCAACTGTCCGGTGTCCGCTCGATGCTCGCACAGCCGACAGTTGGGGTAGAACGCAGCCAGCCTCGCCAGATGGATCGACCGGGGGATGGGGTGCTTCTCGCCCGGACAGATGTAAGTCCGCGGGAGGTGGTCGATCACTGGCAGCGATGTGGGGACCGCATGCACTTCAGTTTCGGCGAGGGATTCGTTGGAAAATGTGGGCCGATCGTCATCAACGTCATCCAGCGAAACGAGTGGGCCAAACAAGCGTGACGGCGAATGTGTCGTGTCCATGACGATGTGCCCATCCCAGCCGGGACGATTGCTGACGGTACAGGGTGCCCCCCAGTCTCCGGGGCAAGACTCTAAGGCAGAGAACGTGGAGAGGTCAATATCCGGTCGCCCGGCCTCCTCCGGAACGCGGTCTCGGAAGACTTTTGTTGTAATTTCGTCGATCAAGCTCTTAGAATTGCGATGTTTCACAAACAATTCCGTCCTTCACAATCTATCGTGAGGTCATGTCCAAGTCGTCCGATATCCGCATCGTTGATGCAAGCATCTCCTTTGAACCCTGTCCTTTCCGAACGCCGCTCAAGTTCGGGGGGCGAGTCATGTCCGAGTCTCGGCTGATTAATGTCGAGATGACTGTCGAGAACGAGCGAGGCGACCGGGCGACCGGATTCGGCAGTATGCCTGTCGGTCACATCTGGGCATGGCCGTCAGGTGCGGTCGAGCCAGGCGACGCCGAGAAGGCAATGATGGACTTCTCGGAGCGGGCCCTCAAACTGTTCGGCCTCATTCCCGAGTCGGGCCATCCGCTGCACCTCGTGTTCTACGTGTCGGCTGAGTATCACCACTTGGGGAAGACCGTCTCGGAGACGTTGAAACTGGCTGAGCCGGTGCCGCCGTTGGCCCAACTTGTTGCCGCCAGTCCGATCGACGCAGCCCTGCATGACGCGTACGGGAGAGTGAACGGCGTCAACAGTTACAACGCGCTGTCCGACGAGTTCATGAACCACGACCTCTCACATTACCTCGATGAGCAGTTTGCGGGCGAGTACCTCGATCAGTACACGCTGCGCGAGCCGAAGGAGCGGATGCCCCTGTATCACCTCGTCGGAGCCATCGATCCATTGACCGATGCCGACGTAGAGTCTCCGGTGGGAGACAAACTGCCGGAGACGCTCAGCGAATGGATCGCTGCCGACGGGTTGACGCACCTCAAGATCAAACTCGCCGGCGACGATCTCGACTGGGACATCAACCGGGTGATTGCCATCGATCAAGTGGCAACCGAGGCACAAGCGGCTCGCGGGTGCAGTGAGTGGTTCTACTCCACCGACTTCAATGAGAAGTGCGAGAACGAGCAGTACGTGCTCAACTTCCTGGCGAAGATACAGGAGCAGCGACCCGAAGCATACGACCGCATTCAGTATATCGAACAACCGACGCACCGGGATCTGAAGTCACATCCGGATAACACGATGCACAACGTCGCGAAGAAGAAGCCGGTCGTGATTGATGAGTCACTCGTCGACTATGACGCTCTGCTTCTCGCCAAAGAGCAAGGCTACTCCGGCGTCGCGCTCAAGGCGTGCAAGGGACAGACCGAAGCACTCTTCGCAGCGGCAGCCGCACAGAAGTTCGGCCTGTTCCTTTGTGTGCAGGATCTCACCTGTCCCGGCTATTCGTTCCTGCACTCTGCTTCACTCGCAGCCCGCATTCCCACCGTCGCAGGCATTGAAGGCAACGGACGTCAATACTGCCCCAAGCCAAACAAAAAGTGGGCCCACCAGTTCCCCAGCATGTTCGACATCACCGACGGCACCGTCGGCACCGGCGTGCTTAACGGCATCGGACTTGGCTTCTGACCAGGACGACTTGTGCACGTCAATACCGCCGTTGCAGCATCTCGTAATTCTGGTAGGCCATGAAGCCGAACAAGATCGCGATGTATGTTTCTTTCGCCTGAAACGCGTAGGCGGCGACGCCGATTGCCGTGATCAATGCAATGATCGTCGCCCAGCGTTCTCCCTGACGTGGATTGATGGACGTGCACACATCACGGCAGATGTTGCCCCCGTCCAATGGCAAAACGGGAAGCAGATTGATCAATCCCCACCACAGGTTGACGTGAATCGCCTGCAGAACGATGAACCCCATCAGCAGGCAGCCGTTTGCAAATTGGAACGTCCCCGATCTGACCAACAGGTAAATCAGTCCCGCCAGCAGGAACCCCGCTCCGGGGCCGGCGAGGGAAATCAAGATCGACCGCAACTGCGAGTAGTTATACCCCGGCGTGTACATCGCCAACCCGCCAAAGTGATACAGCAGAATGCGAGGCGGATACCCGAATGCTGCCGCCATGAGTGCATGTCCCAACTCGTGCACGAGGATCGAGACGAACACGATCGCCACCCACGCCAGCAGGAACTCCGGTCCAAGTTCGATCGAGCTAAAGCCAAGAATGACGGCCGTCAGCCAGAACCACGCAATCACCCGCACCGGAATCCCGAACATCGAGAACGTCAGGTCATATGGGGTCGGTTGCACCGGTCCAAACACAATCGATCTCCTTACAATGATTCCCCTCTCCCGTTGAGGGAGAAGGACAGCCTCTCAAGCGAAACGCCGAGAAGCAGGGCGAGGGGTCGAGGCGGGACACGTAGCCGTCGTCGCCAGACGGCGGATCGTGAGAGATTGATCATCCAATTGCCGTCCGGCTTCTGGCGAAGACCGGCTACACTCTGACGCTGTCTCTCGATCGCCTGCGTGGGACTGTAGTTCCCCAACAAATGCTTGTCGACCGGTGATCGATGAGGGTACAATGGCGCTGCTGCGGGTGTAACTCAGTGGTAGAGTGTCAGCTTCCCAAGCTGAATGTCGCGGGTTCGACCCCCGTCACCCGCTCTTCGTGACCGAGGGGCTTGTGCGTCGGATGTCTGTAATCAATTCCAGAGAAAACAGCATCCTCCCCTTCCCCTTGTCCCTCCTTCTCCTTCTCCTTGTCGCCTTGTCTCTTTTCGCGGGGCAACGCACCCTCGCAGTCGATAAAGGCGACGTTTACGAGACGCAGGTCAAGCCCCTACTCCGGCAGCGTTGCTTTGCGTGCCACGGTGGCTTGAAGCAGGAAGCCGACCTGCGGCTCGACACGGTCTCGCTGATGGTCGAAGGCGGTGCCGTTGTAGAAGGTGATCCAGACGCGAGTCTCCTGCTGGAGCGTGTCGCAGCGACGAACGTCGATGAGCGAATGCCGCCCGAGCATGAGGGTGAGCCGCTCTCAGCGGAGCAGATCGAATTCCTGCGACAGTGGATCGTTGACGGTGCGAAGGGACCGCAAGACGAACACCCGGAAGACGACCCACGAGAGCACTGGGCCTTTCAAGCGATCAAGCGACCTGAAGTGCCTGCGGTCGAGAACTCCGATTGGGGACACAATCCGATCGACTCATTCATCGCCTACCGGCACGAACAGCACGGGCTCACTCCACAGCCAGACGCGTCGCAGTTGTTGCTGTTACGACGACTTTCGCTTGATCTCATCGGCCTGCCACCCACGCAGGAGCAGATCGAAGCCGCGTTGAGTGACACGTCGCCCGATTGGTATGAGCAGATGGTCAAACGACTCCTCGACGATCCGCGTCACGGCGAACGTTGGGCGCGGCATTGGATGGATATCTGGCGGTACAGCGACTGGTGGGGACTTGGTCAGCAGTTACGGAACAGTCAGCACCACATCTGGCATTGGCGGGACTGGATCATCGAGTCACTCAACGAAGATCTCGGCTACGACGAGATGGTCCGGCTGATGCTCGCCGCCGATGAGTTGCATCCCAATGACCTCAACAAGCTACGAGCAACCGGCTATCTGGCCCGCAACTATTTTCTGTTCAACCGGCCACAGTGGATGGAGGAGACCGTCGAACATGTGAGCAAGGGGTTCCTCGGTCTCACGATGAACTGCTCGAAGTGTCACGACCATAAGTACGACCCGTTTGAGCAGACCGACTTCTACCGGATGCGGGCCTTCTTCGAGCCGTATCATGTGCGACTGGACATGGTCCCGGGCGAGACGGATCTCGCAAAAGACGGCATCCCACGCGTGTTCGACGCCTTGCTCGATCAGCCGACGTACGTCTATGTCCGTGGGAACGCCAGTGAACCCGACGAGTCGACCGTCATCGCACCCGGCGTGCCTGACGTGCTCGCATTCACCGAGATGAAGATCGAGCCGGTCATACTGCCTGACGAAGCCTGGCAACCCGCACGACGACCATGGGTGCTCGAAGATCACCTCGCTGTCGCGAAGCAGAAGTTGGAATCGGCGAACGCAAAACTGCAGAAACTTCAGGAGCAGGTTAAGCTCACCGGTGAGGGAGAATCGGAGCCGCCGACTGAGCCAGACGCCGAATTGCAACTCGCTGAGTTGGATGTCGCCGTTGCTGAGGCTGAATTGGAGAGCGTCCGGCAACGTGCCGAGACGATGCGTGGCTCATGGTCCAATCTCGACTCGGAGACGCTCACAAGTCTGAAGGCTGCTGCCATCAATGCCGAGCGACAGGTCGTCGTTGCCAGTGCCCGACGCAAACTCACGGATGCTGAGCATCGACTCTCACAAGTAGCGGAAGACAAACGAGAGGCGATCGAAAAGGAGGTCAATACGTCCAGGGAGGCACTGCAGAAAGCCGAGGAGACACTCACGTCTGAGATCGGAGATGATGCATCCTTCACACCGCTGGCCGGCGCGCAATGGACGCCGACACGGTTCCTGTTCTCAGGGAAGGACGACCCCACGCCGGAGTTCATGCCTACCAGCACTGGTCGTCGGACGGCTCTCGCCAACTGGCTGACCGATCGTCGTAACCCGCTGACCGCTCGTGTAGCCGTTAATCACATCTGGACGCGTCACATGGGCAAACCGCTCGTCTCGACGGTGTTCGATTTCGGTCGCAATGGTGCATCTTCCACGCATCCGGAACTCCTCGATTGGCTCGCCTCCGAGTTGATGGACAACAACTGGAGCATGAAGCACCTGCACCGATTGATTGTCAATTCAGCGACCTACCGCATGAGTTCATCGCAACAAGGGGCAGATGGCAATCTCGCCGTTGACCCCGAGAACAAACACTGGTGGAGACGCGAGCCGAACCGGGTCGAATCTCAAGTTGTACGAGACTCTATCCTCGAACTTGCAGGGACGCTTGATCCGACGATGGGAGGTCCGCCGGTCCTCGCCAAGCAGCAGGCCGCATCACATCGGCGCAGCCTGTACTTCTTCCACTCCAACAACGACCGCAACCTGTTCCTGACCACGTTCGACGAAGCCCTCGTGAAGGACTGCTACCGCCGCGAGCAAAGCATCGTGCCGCAGCAGGCCCTTGCGTTATCGAACAGTCAACTTGTGCTGGAGTCGTCTGAGCAGATCGCCGCTCGGTTGGGAGACGATGAAGTTGATGACACGAAGTTCGTCCGCACAGCCTTCGCCGCACTCCTAGGAATCGATGCAAATGAGTACGAACTTGCGTCCAGCCTTTCAGCGCTGGCCGAATGGCAATCACTTCCGGATTCGTCGTCGATGTCCGCGCGTGCGAATCTCGTCTGGGCGCTGATGAACCACAACGACTTCGTGACACTGCGGTGACCTTCGAGAACATGAGGGAATTGAGATGAACTTCGAACGTCACAATCATCAGCAGCGTCGTACGTTCCTCGCCGACGTCGGCATGGGCTTCACCGGGCTCGCGCTGGGGGCCGTGTTGCAGCGCGAGAGTCAAGGGGCCATGCACTCATGGTCGCTGCCGACGGGTGAGCCGCACTCGCTGCCGAAAGCCAAGAGTGTCATCTGGCTGTTCATGAACGGCGGCGTGAGTCACCTGGAAAGCTTTGATCCCAAGCCGATGCTCACCGAGTACGGCGGCAAGACGATCGCAGAAACGCCCTTCGCTCACACACAGGACCCTGAGAAGCTGAAGATCGAACGTCTGGTCGTCCCCGATGCCAACGGCAATCAACGGAACAAACTCTACCCATTGCAGATCGGCTTCCAGAAGCACGGCGAGAGCGGCATCGAGGTCAGCGACTGGTTCCCGCATATCGCCAGTCATGTCGACAAACTCGCCATCGTCCGGTCGATGTGGACCACTGACAGTAATCACGGCGCTCAAACTCAGTTTCATTCAGGACGACATCAGAACGATGGCGACTTCCCCAACCTTGGGGCATGGGTTGATTATGGTCTGGGTTCGTTGAACGACAATCTTCCGCAGTACATCTCGCTCGGCAAACGCGAGTACTGGAACAAACGTGACGGCCACTATCTCGGACCGGCTCACGACGCGGTCCCCCTCCGAATTGACCCCAAGAATCCACTTGACTATGCACAGCCGGCGAGGCCGTTCTCATCCGATGCCCAGTCAATTGGTAAGTCTCTCATCGACCGGCTCAATACCTTGCGCGGAGTCGAATATCCGGACGACCCAGCGATGGCGGCTCGCATTGCGTCGTACGAACTGGCTTACCGCATGCAGCGATCGATTCCCGAAGTGGTTGACTTCTCCAACGAGACCGAGGAGACGCAATCCCTGTACGGGCTGGATCAGGATCACAGCCGTGACTTCGGCATGCAACTGCTGGCGGCCCGGCGATTCGTCGAACGGGGCGTTCGGTTCATCCAGATCCAACATGGAGCAGGCGGGGCCGGCAAATGGGATGCCCACGGTGGACTCAAGGCGAATCACACACGCAACGCCCTCGCCGTCGATCAGCCGATCGGCGGACTGCTCGCAGACCTGGATCGCCGCGGCATGCTCGACGACACACTTGTGATCTTCGCGACTGAGTTCGGTCGCACACCGGGGACGCAGGGTTCGGACGGTCGCGACCATCACATCTTCGGCTTCACCGTCTGGATGGCAGGCGGCGGCCTCAAACGGGGCGTCGTCCACGGAGCCACGGACGAGATCGGCTTCCACGCCGTCGAGAATCGCCATTACGTCACCGACATCCACGCCACCATCCTGCACCAACTCGGCCTCGATTCCCGCCAGCTCGAAATTCCCGGCCGCAAGCGATTGGACATCGACCACGGCAACCCGATTCACGAAATCATCGCGTAATCAATTGTTCAACTCCGTAGCTGGATTCGCCAGAATTCAGCGTGGGTGGAATTCTCAGCAGGTCTGAACTCTGGCGAGTTCAGCTACTCTTGTGTGCGTGACTTCAGCCACGCGTACATGCTGGCAGCGAGTTGACGATATCCGGTCTCATTCGGGTGTACCGCATTGTTATCCGGGTAGCCGTTCTCCGGATCGATGTACAACTCGGTCGGGACAAGGAACTGATGGTCGTCTTCCCGGTCAGAGAAGTGGTCAATCATGCGTTCGACGAGTCGGTGTTGAATCCGCTTCCAGCCCCAGCGGGTGTAATTGCTCTCGTAGTTGGCTTCGAATGCGGACTGACTGGCGTTTGGCGGAGGGGGCAGACAAACGGCCAACTCAGCCTCGGGAACTGATTGGCGAAAGGCAGTCAGGAGTGTGTCCGCGTGTGACAACACGGCATCAATTCGTTCATCGATGGCTGCCGCGTCCTCCGGGTTGACGCTGAAACAGTCGTTGATGCCGAGCAGGAAGAATACAGTGTCGGGGTGTTCGCCTTCGCAGGATTCCTCGAAGTAACGGGCAACATCGAGTTGAGGCTGGCCGTCTTCACCGAGAAAGACAAAGGGGCTACTGCGTTTCTTGTAGGTGCCATCCGGGTCCGGCACATAGTGACTCGCGAATCGCTGCCACGTCCAGCCGCCGTAACCCTCATGTGCAACTCTATCGCTTGCACTTTCCGGACGATGCGTGCCCAGCATCGACCACCTCGGGTTGCCTTCGGTGTTGAGCAACCTCGCCAGTTCGTTCGGGTAGACAGTCGCATGCGTCAGACTGTCGCCGACGATGAGCAGCCGGACATGCTCCCCGGCGCGAGCATCAGCAGCTGTGACGATCACGTCGAGCGATGCTTCTGCCAGAGTCTCGCCACTTGAGTCGGCAACAGTGAGTGACAAAGAGTGCTCGCCGACATCCTCGAGCGACGGTCTCGCTGACCAGCGAATGTCGTTCGCAGCGCCGATGTCGCAGGTGACGTTAAACCGCAATTCGTCGAGTGTTTGCGAGAGGACAACGTTCTCAATATACAGGCCCATTTCCTGACCGACAACCGCGTACATCTGTGGGGGCAGCGTGAGTCTCAGTGCAGCCGATGCATCACCATAGTCCAGCAGCGACTGTCCGTCTTCAGGGAACGACGCGAGTGCTTTGGTGAGCTTGGCGTGAGCAGCAGCGGCATCAGAGTCGGTGGATGGATCGGCGATGGGCTGCTGCTCTATGACGTCGTGCTCGACATCAAAGAAGCGTCCGTCGTCGTACAGCTTCCAGCGTCGGTCGCGGACGAACTGTTGAGGGGGAGTTTTCTCCGGACGGGGGCAGTAGTAGATATGAATCCATTCCCGCGGTGTGCCGGTCTCGCCCCGAAGTTGGGGGAGGAAGCTCTGTCCATCGAGACCGTCTGGCACGGTTTGGCCGGTGGCTTCCATGACGGTCGGCAGGAAGTCGGAGAAGTCGACAAGCGTGTCGCTGACGCTTCCTTCCGGGACGACGCCGGGCCATAAGGCGACGAGTGGCACATGCGTGCCGGCATCGGTCATCAATCCCTTGCCCCCCTGAATCTCCTGTCCGTGGAGTGTTGAGATAATCGTCTTGTGAGTGCCGTTATCACCTGTGAACAGGATTAGCGTGTTCTCGGCGATGTCCAAGTCTTCGGTGGCCTGCACGATACGACCGACGAGTTGGTCCATGTACGCGACCATGTCCTCGAAGTTTTGTTGCCGATTCTTGCTCGTGAGGGATTCGCTGTCCGGCGTCGGCACGAAGGGGCTGTGCACGAGAATCATGGGGTAATAGACGAAGAACGGTTGATCCTTGTGCTGTTTCATGAAGTCAATAAGCGAGTCCGCACAGACCTCAGGGCCGTAGTCATTCGCATCGAACTGTCTGTTCTCGCCGTCGATCCAGAGCAGCGGTTCGTGATATCGCTCGCCGAGCCGATCGACCTGCCACAGACAGAGGTGGTCGAACCCGCAATCCTGCGGCCACGAGCCTTTGCCGCGGAATTGCTTCGAGTAATGTTCAGCTCCCAGCAACTGCCATTTGCCTGCGATCGCATTGTGATACCCCGCGTCATGAAAGTACTGGCCGACGGTCTTCTGATCACGACGCAGCACGGAGAACGCTGCGTAATTCCGCACATTGGAGAGGCCCGTCATCAACTTCACACGACTCGGAGTACACAGCGGCTGCGAGTAACAGTGCGTAAACCGCATCCCCCGCCTGGCCATGCGGTCAATGTGAGGCGTCGAGTACTGCTCACTGCCGTAACAGCCGAAGCACTCGTATCCGATGTCATCCGCCATGATGAGGATGACGTTCGGGCGGGAGTCGTCACCACAGGCCGGATAAGCGCCGGTCAACAACAGAGCGGTGAGACAGACGAGAGATCGAATCATGAGATGCTCAGTAGCAGGAAGGAGGTTCCCGTCCATCCCAAGCCGACAGCTCTGCTGTCGATCGATTGCGGGAAAAGGATCAACGGCGAGGCAATCCGTGTATGAACGACTCTACGCATCCGCTCGACGGCGAAGCCGTCGGCTTGGGTTCGGTCCGTGTGCGTGTGCCTATTCAGATCAACTCGTGAATGGGCGTGGGGTCTTCGATCACCGGCGTCGGACGTCCCGCATGGTCAAGAAGGTGGAGTTTGGGGTCGACGCCCATCAGTTCGTAGATCGTGGCATGAATATGCGTCGGTTCGACGGCTCGCGTGAGGGGGCGTTCGCCCTTGGAGTCGGTCGAGCCGATGACTTGGCCGCCACGGATGCCGCCGCCTCCCAGCAGGCAGAACATGGCGTTACCCCAGTGATCGCGTCCGGGAGTGCCTTTGCTGAGTGGGGGTCCGCCGTTGCCGCCGTCGTTCATGCGGGGCGTGCGACTGAACTCGCCACAGAGAATGACAAGTGTTGAGTCAAGTAGGCCGCGTTGTTCGAGATCGGAGAACAGGGCTGAGACGGCTGAGTCGACACGGGGCAGATACGAGTCCATACCGGATTTGAGATTCCAGTGATGGTCCCAGCCGCCGAAGTGCACGGTCACGAAGGTCGTTCCCGCTTCGACGAGGCGTCGGGCGAGCAGCACGCTCTGTCCCCACGAGTGGCGTCCGTAAGCGTCACGGGTTGCATCGTCCTCACGAGACATGTCGAAGGCTTCGCGAGCCTGTTTACCAGAGACGAACTCGAAGGCGTCGTGATCAAACTTGTCCAGCGTGCCAAAGGTGCCGGTGGCGTCGAGAGTACGCGGGATGCGATCGAGACTCGCGTTGAGGGTGCGTCGATCATTGAGGCGATCGATCGACAGACCCGGTGCGAGATTGAGGTTTTGGACTTTGAAGTCGGGCTTGTTGGGATCGCCTCCGGTCTGGAACGGATCGAGTTGGTGGCCGAGCCAGTTGCCGCCGAAGTATCCGGGATTAAGGCCGATGCTGCTCGCGACGGGGACGGCTGCATACGCGGGCATGCCTCGCCGATTGGGGCCGAGTTCACGGGAGAGGATCGAGCCGATTGACGGAAACTTGCCCGTGTTGTTGCCTCCGCTGACGCCCATGTTCTTGGTAGTGAGCATGCGGTGCCCGCCGGCGAAATGGTCGCCCGTGTCGTGATGCAATGAGCGGACAACCGAGAACTTGTCAGCGACCTGTGCCTGCTTGGGGAATAGTTCCGTCATCTCGAAGCCCGGCACGTTTGAGCGGATCGGACTCCAGATGCCCCGCACCTCAGCCGGTGCCTGCGGCTTCATGTCGTACGTGTCGAGATGGCCCGGGCCTCCGTCGAGCCAGATGAGAATGGTCGACTGTGCCTTCGCCTGACGGGCCCCCCCCTGCTCTTTCGCACGAAGGACATCGGCAAGACCGAGACTCGCCATGCCGGCAACGCCGAGTTGCACGAAACTGCGGCGGCTCAAACCGTCACAATACTTTTCACTTCCCCCGACATCGATCTTCAGCATGATCAAGTCCTTTGAAGGGGTCTCGTCAGGCAGGCTGTCACATCGGACAGAAACGAGACCCGCAAACTGGATGGCAGGCCATGTGGTATGAACGTCGCCTCGATTGTACTTAGAGACGACGTCGTGCACAGTATAGCAGCCTTTGCGGTTCCGCTACAGGATTCTCCGCCTCTCCAGACCTTTTCTGCTCACCATGATGAAATCTCGATTGACCTTTGCCGGTTGGATGCTCGCCGCATCCCTGGGCCTTTCCATGAATCCGGTCCGGGCTCAGACCACTGCTGAGATCACGGAGACGGCGGAGCAGGTCGAACGACTCGGCTCTGAGGCTGCACAGGCCCTGATGCGGGTGTACGACTATGACGCCACGATTCCGCTGGAGGCCCGCATTGTCGAGAAGCAGGAACGGGATGGCCTGACGCGGGAGAAGATCGTATTTCGAGGCGTGCAAGGATTCCTTGTTCCAGGGTATCTCCAGTATCCGACGGAGCGAGAGACTCCCTCGCCGTGCGTGCTGTTGTTGCACGGCTGGTCCGGTTCGAAGGACCACTGGTGGAAGGATGATGGTTACATCAGTGGAGGGAACGTCCGGCGTGGACTGATGGAAGAGGGGTTCGCGATCCTCGCGCTCGATGCACTGTGTCACGGGGATCGGATCGCCCAGAACGATTTCGCTCCCGTCAATCACTATCGAGCCGAGGATGACACGAACCCACGCAAGGGATATTTCACGCAGGAGGACATCTACATTCAGACGACTCGCGACTATCGGCGAGCGATCGACTTTCTGGAGATGAGGGCCGACATCGACTCGGATCGAATCGGCATGCTAGGTTACAGCATGGGGGGCACGCAGACGTATCTACTCACAGGAGTCGAGCCGCGTGTGAAGGTTTCCGTCGCGGTTGCTGCGCCGGCCGAGCGATCAAAGTTCTCGCCGATCGCCCCGCAGAACTTTGTGCAAGGCATCGGCGAGCGGCCTTTCCTGACAATCATGGGCACAGCCGATACCATGTGTCCGGTTCCTCACGCTCGCGGCCGGTTCTCACTCATCGACAACTCGATCTCCGACCAGCGATTCTTCGACGGCGGACATCGACTTTCGGCAGACTGGGTCCCCGGCGCGATCGCGTGGATTGTCGACCATCTCTGACCGTTGAAAGGATCGCCTCGTGGGAGACGTCTTCACGCCACTCGATCTGATGATCTTCTTCGCCGCACTCATTGGGGCGATGGTCGTGGGACTCATCGCCGGGCGGGAAGAGAACACGTCGGAGGACTACTTCCTTGCCGGGCGCGGATTGCCTTGGTGGGGCGTTGCCGGGTCGATCTTCGGCAGTAACGTGAGTGCCAACCACATGGTCGGCATGATGGGCATCGGCTTCAGCATCGGGTTTGCACAGGCACATTTTGAACTCGGTGCCATCGCCGGGCTGATGGTCTTGTGTTATGGATTTCTGCCCGTCTATCGCAAGCTCAACCTGTACACGCTCTCCGAGTACCTCGGCCGCCGGTACGACGATCGCAGCCGTGTGGCGTACGCGATCATCATGGTGATCATCATGGCGTTCGTGCAGATGGTGCCGGGGTTGTACATCGGGTCGCGGACGATCTGCGTGTTGTTAGGAGGGGATGCTCTCGTTGAGGTCGCCGAAGAGGTCGAGGTGGTTGCGGAAGATGGTGAGACGGCGCAGGGGGTGACGCGGACGAAGCTCGATGTGGACTTCACCTATTATGCCCTATTCGTGATTGCGCTGGCTGTCGTCTCCGCGAGTTACACAATCTTCGGCGGGCTCAAAGCGGTGGTGTGGACTGACGTGATTCAGTCGTGCCTTCTGCTGGCGGCAGGACTGGTCGTCGCATTCATTACGTTTCAACGGATCGGGGGTTGGGGCGCCATGATGGCGATCGATGAGGGAGCGGGCGGGGCAGACAAGATGTCGCTGTACCTGCCGATGGATCACCCGGATTTGCCGTGGACCGGAGCCTTCACCGGACTGATGGCCATGCACTTTTTCTACTGGGGGACTAACCAGTTCATCGTCCAGCGAGCATTGGGTGCCCGCAGCGACAGTGAGGGCCGCATCGGCATCGTTGCTGCGGGATTCCTGAAGCTGCTGATCCCCTTCTTCGCCATCGGTGCCGGCATCGCGGCGTTCTATCTGTTCCAGAAGGAGATGCCCGACCGGGCGGTCGATCCAGACGCGGCCTTTTCGGAACTGGTCAAACTGGTGATCCCGGTCGGTTACGGCATCATCGGCATCATCGCTGCGGGACTGATCGGTGCCATCCTCTCATCGATCGACTCCATGATGAACTCGGCTGCGACCATTCTCACGATGGACCTCTACAAGCCGTACGTGAATCCGAACGCGACGGACAAGGAGTTGATCCGTTTTGGCCGACTGTCGATTGTCGCACTCGTGGTGATGGCTGCCCTGATGGCCATCTTCATTCTCGACCCGAACTCCGAGGCGAACTTCTTCCTGCAACTCGTCGACTATCAGAACTATCTCTCTCCTGGGGTGCTGGTGACGTTCATCCTCGGCATGTTCTGGCGACGGGCAACAGCGACCGGATCGATCGTCACAATCCTGTCGGGAGTGTTCTTCTCATGGCTGGTCGAGTGGGGCTACAACAACTTCGCAAGTGGCTATCCAGGTATCGTCGAAGCCTTCGGGCCGAAGCTGGCGTTCTTTCATCGAGTCGTGTTCGTGCTGTTGTTGTGTTTCGTGATCCATATCATCGTGAGCCTGATGACCTTGTCCGACAGTGAAAAGAGCCGTCTCGTATGGACCGATCTCGGCGGTCATGCTCCGGGAACGCTGGTCAATTCGTTCGGGATGATTCTCGTGTCGATTGGTGTGTATGCGTTACTGGGGTGGGTCATGGTCAGTGAGATGCTCTCGCCGACGGTGTGTGGCGTGCTGGGGATGATCTGGACGTGGTTGGCCTTCTCGCCGACGGTGGTGCATCACAAGCGACAGCGACAGGAAAACGGTGCCTCGCCCGTGGCCGCGCTACTCATCGAAGATCGTTTCTGGGCGGCGATCCTGTGTTCTATGGCGGTGTTCATGCTGTATCATTACCGATAACGCGAGATCGACGAGCGGTTACCCAATTCAATTGTTTCGCCGCGGGTGCTTGCGGATTAGCGATGTTGAAGAGCGTCTCATGTTTTTTGGTGGCGATAAGCTGCAAGCGAGGGTCGGAAGCGTGTGAGTCGAATTGATGGGAGAATTCAGTACCGAATCCGAAAATCATTCTCGCCGGATTGGTCGATGCCGCGCATGAGGTAGACGGTGCGTTGTGACATGACGAGACGTCCCTCGCGTTTGAATTTGGTTGGTTCGTCGTGTCGATAGACGGAGGTCGTGGGCATGTAGCGCAGGGTCATGCCTCGGCGGGGATGGTCGGATGTATTGGCCTCCGAGCCGTGGTAGAGGTAGACGTCGTGCAGGGAGATCTGGCCCGGTTCGAGAATGATCTCCTCGGCATGTGACTCGTCGAATTCGGACTGCTCAAGTTCGAGGTTGAGAGCGAGGCCTTCTGCGTTGTTCTCATGATGTTTGGCGAGTCGCTGTTCGCGATGCGAGCCGGGGATGACTTTGAGGCAGCCGTTCTCGCGAGTCGACGCATCGATGGCGATCCAGACGGTGCAGGTGGCGAGCGGACGGATGGGCCAGTACTCGCCATCCTGATGCCAGGGAGTCTTCGTGCCGACCTTGGCAGGTTTGGCGAAGAAGCTGCAGTTCCAGAGGGCGATGTTGTCGCCCATCACCTGGGTGACCATATCGAGAATCTCAGGGATTCTCGCGACGGTGAGGTACCACGTGTCGTAAGCGAGCAGAGCGGAGCAGTAGTCGCTGAACTCAGGGTGACGCACGACCAGTCGCGTATGCGCCGCCTTGATATCGTCGATCACTTCGTCCGGCAGACGGTAATCGGGCGTGACGTATCCGTCGTGGTGGTACTGTACGATCTGAGAGTCGGTGAGCATGGTGTGGGGCCTGTGCCTCTTGCGGGTGTCTCATGAACAATATGCACTTTAACCAGTGACCATCATTGATCCCAAGCCGACGGCTCCGCTGTCGAACGATGACCAGTTCGCAAACGAGTTCGTTGCGATTTGAAGCGAGCCACGAACGACGGCGGAGCCGTCGGCTTGGGAGATGCGACGTACAAACCGTCATCGTCACTGGACACAGATCGGCCGATCACTATCCTGCGAAGTGATCGATCACTGTAGAGTTACGACGGGGTGAGGGATTGAGTGTTAACGGATATCACCGACGGCGGAAGCGGAAACGCGGAGGAAGGTTCGGCAACCCGGAGTTGGCGGAGTTGTCCGACGAGGAACTGCTCGATCTGCGATTCTGCGACCTTAAGCTGAGCATTGAAGGCACGCCGCTCGAAGAGCGAATCGATCAACTTTATCGCGAACTGGAGGCGAAACGGCTTTCGGTTCGTCCGCACTTCTGGCTGTCGGAAGAGTGGTTCACGCCGGACGGGATCCCGGGAGTGGCAATCCCATTCTATCTGGCAGACAGCCGACTGATGAAGCTGGAAGAGCGGCAGATGTTCGAGGTCGAGGGAGGGACGGTCGAGTGGTGCATGCGGATTCTCAGGCACGAAGCCGGGCACGCGATCGACAACGCCTATCGCCTGAGAAGACGTCAGGGGTATCGAGAAACCTTCGGCAACGTCTCGATCCCCTACCCGGAGTCGTATAACCCGAAGCCATACAGCAAGAGCTTTGTCGTCAACATCGACCTGTGGTACGCGCAGAGTCATCCGGTGGAGGACTTCGCTGAGACGTTCGCTGTGTGGCTGAGGCCGCGATCGAAGTGGCGACAGACATATCGGCGCTGGCCCGCCTTCAAAAAGCTGGCGTTTGTCGACAGGCTGATGAAGGAGTTGCGAGACAAGAAGCCGCAGATCCGCTCCCGGAAGCACGAGGAGCCTCTCCGATTGAACCGAATGACGCTCCGCGAACATTACGATCTCAAGCGAGAGCATTACGGGCTCGCTCAGATGTATAGTTACGATGATGAATTGCGGCGTTTATTTTCGGAGAGCCCGGACACGTCGCGGCCATCTGCGGCGTCGTTCCTGCGTCGCATCCGACGTCGTCTGCGACGCGATGTCGCCGAGTGGACCGGACACTTTCAATACACAATCGATCAGGTACTTGCAGAGATGATTCAACGTTGCCGCGACCTGAAGCTCCGGGTCGATCGACCGCAGGAGGAAGTCGAACGAGACGTGCTGGTGGTTCTGACAATGCACACAATGAACTACATTCAGGACGAATCGCACAAGATCGCGTTGTGAATGACGACTTGCAAATAACGGATCGGTGATTCGTAACTCTCACGCGTCTGTTCGGTGATCCATTACTCGCACAAGGAGGCACGATGAAACCGCTCCGTGTGTTGTCTCTCGTTCGTGAAGGGCTGATCCCGCCCGATGATCTGGAGGATTACGACGAGGACAATCCGCCCGAATGGAAGATGGAGTACGATGTCAACTCGACTCTACACAACCTTGGCCTTGACGTGCACACACTTGGAGTGCTGAACGATCTGGGGCCGATTCGGCAGTCGATTCTCGAATGGAAGCCGCACATCGCCTTCATGATGCTCGAAGAGTTTCATGGGGTCGCCCATTACGACCAGGCGATCGTCAGTTACCTGGAACTCATGCGACAGCCCTACACCGGCTGCAACCCGCGAGGCCTGTTGCTCACGCACGACAAGGCGCTCAGCAAAAAAATCCTCACGTACCACCGCATCTCGACTCCGCGGTTCACAGTCTTTCCGGTCGGCAAGAAGGTTGTCCCACCCAAGCGGATGCGTTACCCGGTGATGGTCAAGTCGACGACGGAGGACGCTTCGTTCGGCATCTCTCAGAAATCGATCGTTACCAACGACAAGGCACTGATCGAACGAGCTGAGTTCGTGCATGCTAACGTAAAGACCGACGCGCTTGCCGAGGAGTATATCGATGGGCGCGAATTGTACGTTGGTGTCATTGGGAACAAACGTCTGCAGGCGTTCCCCGTCTGGGAGATGCTGTTTACGAACATGCCCGAGGACATCGCCCGGATCGCGACCTCTCGTGTCAAGTGGAACACCAAGTACCAGAAGAAGCACGGCATCGACACGCAGGCCGCCAAAGACCTCAGTCCAAAGCAACTGGGCGACATTCAGCGATTGTGCAAGCGGGTATACCGCATTCTTAACATGAGCGGTTACGGTCGCATCGACCTCCGCATGCGTCCAGATGGTGAAGTGTTCGTCATTGAAGCCAACGCCAATCCGAACCTTGAATACGGCGAAGACTTCGCAGAGTCAGCCGAGGCAGCCGGATTCAATTACGAACACCTCATCCAACGCATCCTCAATCATGGCCTCCGCTACGACGCCGCTTGGCAGCAGTGACTCGGTCAGTTCTTCCGCGCAACCTGCCGCATCAGAGATGGTGCATCTTCATCGAGAGGAATGATCCACTCTGCATGCCTGAAACTGCGCTGTTGTTCGGTGAGATCAACAGAAGGGTCGATCAACAGTTGTGCTTCTCGGCCGTTGAGAGAGACGCGATCGTGAATGTGAACAGCGATCCCTCCCATTCCCTGCTCGCGAAATCGCCGCTCCAGGTAATGGGCGAACTGCAGCAGCATGTCCGGACTGCGTGACATCTTCTGTGCCTGCATCGGTGTCAGCACCTCGTGGGGGTCGAACTTGCCTTTCCGGCCTGATTCTTCATCCACGACCAGCACTTCGACTTTTGTGATCTTCTTTCGCAGCATCATCCGCCAGGAGAAGCGGTGCCCTTCCTCGGACCAACTCGGGTTGTCCGGATAGGCGAACTGTCGCAGAGGGAGTGCCAATTGAACGAGAACATAGACGGCCAAAAGCGACGATATCACCAAGCGCGGCCAACGAATGGAGGGCGTGATTTCCATCGGACACTCATCCCTGGAGGGCCATCGAAACAATCGCCGTGGCCAGTCCGGGGAGAAGAAGATCGTTGTCGCACCGATCATCATCCAAGGGAAGATGCCGATATTGAACAGATACGAGTTGGACAGGTGGAACAGCACGGCGGCGACGAACGCGTATGGCCGTGTGCGTCGCCAGAGAAGGAGTGGCACGATCAGAAGATCAAGCAGCATTCCTCCCCAGCTGATCGACATGATGACCCAGTTCTCGGTCAGATACGGGCCAACGATCGGTCGTGCAGCGTCGTCGTAAAAGAACATGTGCACCGTGTCTCCTGAGAGCCAGTCACGTTCCAGCTTGGCGATGCCCCCGAAGAAGTACGGAAGACCAACCTGAAAACGAATCAGCCACAAGGACCAGGCGGGGGCGACCGAGGATTGCAGACTGGGGTTTCGGAGGACGTCCAACGAGAAGCTGCAATGGCAGGGGACGAAGACTATCAGCCAACTCAGCAGACAGATGAGGTATAGATGGTTGAGGTAGATCGCCTGCTCTAACAGGAATACGTACGTGATGCCCGTGGCGAAGAGCAACGAAGTCACCCGGTAGAACAATCCGAGTGTCATACAACCTGCGAGGATCAAAAGGGCTGCGAAGTGCAGATACATGCCGGCTCCGGGCCAGGGATGGATCCACTCGAAGCCGTAATACTTGAACAAGAATGCGGGTTCGATAAAGACCGAGTCGATCCACTTGTTGCGGAAGTACGAGGCCACATCAAGCATCATCATCATGCCGAGCCAGACTCGGAAGGCGACGAGCGAATCGATCGGAACCTGGACGAACAGGCGCCCCGAGTTGCGGTCGGCTGTTTCACCGGGAGACGACGGATGCATGGTCATCCTCCCCCGGAATTCGAGTGATATCGATCGTCTTTTCCCACATGGAGAGTGGCAGGTCCCACTTCTCGTCTCGTAGGGGTTCGACCAACGGCACGATCCAGTCGGAGTGACGCCAGTTCTTTGGTTGCTTGGCGAGGTCAACGCGGGGGTCGATCAAAAGCTGGGGCTTGCGACCATTGAGGGATACCAGGACGCGTGCCCGGACCTCCACGTCCTGTCCCAGACGACGGCGCGACTCCTCGGCCAGCCAATGGGCGAACTGGCGGATGAACTCCGGATTGCGGCACATGACGGCTGCCTGCCGCTCGTTGAGGTAGGGCCGGATGTCGATGACCCCTTCGTGCGATCCGTCAGCCGTTCTGCCGAAAAAGCGGATGCCACTCTTTTTCTCACGAAGCATCATTCGCCAGGAGAAGTGATGTCCTTCTTCAGTCCAACTGGCGTCTCCGGGATAGAGGTGATGTCGAAGTGGAATGACGAGTTGCAGAAGCACGTAAGTGCCGAGCAACGTCGCGGCGATTCGGCGGCGGGGAGACCATTGGATGTCGTTGGTCGCGTTTGTGACGCTTGAGGCAAATCCCGGTAGACGCAGGAGGTGGCGGGGCCACGAAGGCGGAAAGAACAAAGTCGTGGCAACGATCATCAACCACGGGAAGATGCCAATGTGAAACAGCGTCGAGTTCATGATATGAAACACCACGGTCCACGCGAACATCCACGTTCGAGTTGGTCGCCAGAGTAGGAGTGGGACTGCGAAGAGATCGAGCAGGATGCCGCCCCAGACGAACAGCTGCACACACCAGTCTTCTGTGAAGTAGGGTCCGATTCCGGGATAGGAGGCTTTCAATTCCAGCCACATCCGCATCGGTTGTCCTCCCAGCCAGTCGGCGTTGAGCTTCGCGATGCCCCCGAAGAAGTACACGATGCCAAGTTGGAACCGCAGCAGCCACAGCATCCAACCCGGAGCCGTGGACGATGCAAACGACGGCTTCCTCAGTGCGTCGATCGAGAAGGCCTGATGCAGCGGCATGAAATTCATCAGCAGCGACAGCAGAACGATCAGATAGTAATGATTGTTGTAGAGCGTTTGTTCCAACAGGAACACGTAGGTGAAGGCGACGAACGTAACCGCAATGCTCAGACGATAACACAGGCCAATTACCACGCAGGATGCTGCGAGGAGGAGGATCGCGAACAGAATCGGCATGCCCGACCCCTGCAGGGGAGACAACCATTCAAAGCCCCAGTAGGTGAAAAAGAACTGGGGACGAGAATAGTGATAGTCGAGTGCTCCTCCGGTCAGCTGTTTGAATGCAAACGCTGAGACCGCCAGTCCGAAAGCAATCCGGAACACCACCAGTCCCGCGATGTCGACCGGCTGCATGAGTCGGCGAAGAATCGCGGGAGTGGTAGTGTTCGGTCGTTTGCCGGATTCCGGACGTCCTGCAGGGGCGTCGTCGGTTTCAGGTATGTCGCTCAATGTTGGGCCAGTGGGTTACTGCTCAGGTTGATGTTCAGGTCGTACACACCGTCAGCTGGCACCTCGACAATCAAGTCTCTGGGAGCTTCGCTGCAGGGTGGTAAGCCGACCTCATCTTCATACTCATCCATGCGAAGCCAGACCCGATGCTTGCCGACCACCGCTCCGTCTTCGTTCCCGTAGGTGCTGAGTACGAATGAGCCATCCTCCTGAATCTCGCCGTGAGCCGGCTTGCCCAACTCATGTACCTTGTCGTTCGTGAGGTTAGGCGGCTTCACCGGTGTGAACACAAGCATCCCCATCGGCATGGGGACGCCGTCGCACGTGCAGGTTCCCTCGACGTCGGCCATCTCAAACTGGGATTGTCCGCATCCGGCGACCGACAACAGCAAACCGATGGACAGGGGGAATAGTATCGTTCGCATTCTGTGTTCTTGTTTGTAAATGGATTGGCGTTTCGTGAGGAGTTGTTGGTCAGTCAACAGCTATTGTGGTTCTCGTTGAGAAAGGAAACAGGAGCAGACACACGTTCCCGTGAAGAACGCTGACGCTCCTGCTCTCTCACAACGGCAGCAGTGAGCCGATTTGAAGGCAAATCTTCCGTCCCCATCCAGGAGGGCCTCACTTGGTTCGCGTGTGGGCAAACTGCGATCTGGCGCCCCAGCACAGAAACACATGAACTGACTTAGAACGTGCCCACAACCTCGCCATCGGACTTGGCACCGAGGTTGAAGTACACCGTGGTATCAATGCTTTCGCTAATAAAACGGACACTGCCGTCACACAGAGTGAAGTGACAGCCCCCCGTGTGCTGGCTGAACGCCGAATCATCGTTGATGTCGCTGTTGATGATGTCGGATGGTTCACTCTTGAAGAGGATCTGCTCGTCCTCACCGATCATGCCGACCCACGTAGGGAAGTCCTTCGGCTCACCGTCGTCAATGGTGAAGTAGGACGACTCACCGAATGCGAGGGTGTTGGTGGTGCCATCAGTGATCTGACGCATCTTGGCACCCGAACGTCCGGCCTTGTTTCCGAAGATGCCGTCTTCCTGGTCAGCGGGGAATTCGGGACCCTGGGACCCCTTGTAATCCGATGTCCCGTAACCATTGTGCCAAGCGTCGCTATGTCCTTCGGTCACGTCATTCAGGGTTGACGACGGACAACGGAAGATGGTCAGCTTTGTCTCTTCCAGTCCAGCACGTGCCCCTCCCTGTAGCTCGAAGAATCCAATCTCCATTGCCGGGTCGTTTGGATGAATTCCATCCACTCCCAACTGGGTATAGAGGTTGGTTTGGTCAAGGTAGGGCAATAGCATGGTTCCCCAGCCATATCCGTGTTGCTCAAGACTGTTTGAGTCGTCGGGTTCCCCAATGACGGACGGCGGGAAGGTCAAGTGCACGTCGTGATAGTTGTGCAACGCGAGTCCGAGCTGTTTGAGGTTGTTACGGCACTGAGTGCGGCGTGCCGCCTCGCGTGCTTGTTGAACAGCCGGCAGCAGCAACGCGATCAGGATGGCGATGATCGCGATCACCACCAACAGTTCGATCAAAGTGAATCCCTTCCAAATCCACATCATGGCCCCTTGGCGCTTTGGCATCGTCGTTCTCTCCTTCAAGTTTCTGAGTATCCTGAATATGAATCGTCTGTCGTTTCTGCGACACCCTCGATGTCGAGCGTGGAGAGTTGACTCTCTGAATGTGAAGAGATCGGGTAGACTCCGTTAAGAATGGTCAGCGGGAGATGGTTCACGGGTTGGTGATGATCTTTGGGAGTCCGATGAGGCAATCTGGGTTGAGATATATCGGTCATCGGAGGTGAAAGTGCGGGTCGGGAAAAGCGGGAGGTCGACGGTCGGGCTGTGTTTTCGGGCGGTTTTCCGTGCGATTCGCGCCGTGGTGAGAAAGCGACACGGCGTCTGTTGTCTCGGTCAGTCCGACCAAATAGCATGGGCAATCGAGCACCCACGATACGCCCGCTTCGGGAGGCACTCGCCCGAATGGGGTGACTCGCTGTCGAGGTTCCATGTTCCGCAACGCGACATTCTGGAAGTTGTTCGTCTCCTCGCTGGCAATTGCGGGATTCGCTGCGCTGATCGCATATCGCTGGGATGTCCTTGGTGACGCGGCTGCACTGCTGAGTGCGCTGTTACTGGCCGCAGCCACCCTGCAGTCGTGGTGGATGCACAGGCGGATGCGCATCCTGCTGGACACGTTGCGGATCACGGTCGCCTCCTGGGAGGACCCTGACCTGATTCGGCAGGCAGACCGGCGACTTCCATCAGACCTTCAGGAGATGTTGCAGCCATTGCATCTGGCGGGGAACCGGCTCATGCGACGAGTGAGGTCGGTCGAACGACAGGCCGAACGACAGGCCGAGCGGACCGAACTGATGCACGCCGTGCTGACAACGGTTGCGGAGGGGGTGCTGGTTGTCGACACGGACGAGAACGTGCTCTTCGTCAACGAGACCGCGAGAAAGCTGCTCGACATCACCACGCGGGAAGTGGTGGATCGACCGATCTGGGAAGTCGTTCGCTCCTCGTCCATTGAGGAAGCTGTCCAGACGGTGTTGACGTCCGAGGAGGACGTTCAGCGGGATGTGGTCATGCCTCGCTCGAAGCAGGTCATCTCCCTCACCGTGACCGCACTTCCGTCCGAACCTGTTCCGGGAGCGGTGCTCGTCCTCCGCGACTTGACGACCCTGCGGAAACTCGAATCGGTCCGACGAGATTTTGTCACCAATGTCTCTCACGAGCTCAAAACGCCGCTGACGTCCATTCAGGCCTATGCAGACACGCTGCTCAACGATCCGGATTCGGATCCGGAACAAGCGAGTTTTTTCCTATCGAGAATCGTGAGCGAGTCGGAGCGGTTGCACAGCATCATTCTCGATCTCATTCGTCTGGGTCGTATCGAGTCGCAGGAGGACAAGCCCGAGCCGCGTGCATTGGCGGTCGGGCCGATCGTCGCCGCCAGCATTGACGATCACGGTGCCATCGCGGACGCAGCCGGCATCCGTCTGTTGGCGGATCCTCCACAGACCGCAGTCCGCGTCATGGCGGAAGAGGACGACCTGCGGACAATTCTCGACAATCTGATCGACAACGCGCTCAAGTACACCGACGCCGACGGACAAGTGCTTGTTCGCTGGTTCGCTGACGAGAATTGGGGCATCATCGAAGTTCAGGACGACGGCGCGGGCATCCCGCAGGAGAAACAGCTGAGAGTTTTTGAGCGATTCTATCGGGTCGACAAGGCACGTGATCGGGAACGCGGTGGGACGGGACTCGGCCTGTCGATCGTCAAGCACCTCTGTCAGCGGTTTCGTGGTTCGGTTGAAGTCGAGAGCGCCATGGGTGAGGGCAGCACCTTCCGCGTTCGTCTCCCATTGGCGAACACAACTCTGGTTCAGACCACCGCATTCCCAGCCGAGAGGACATCGACCCTCTCACCCGCTCCCCACTGAATGAGGCGGTGGAACCAATGGAATATCGAGCGGGTGTCAACACGTCAGATTTGTGGGAAGTTAGACCTGCTCAATCGTGACACCAAGAAAAATCTCGATCTCTGCGGTTTTCTTGCATGGGATTCATGGGATCTTCATATCGATTTGCTTCACTCTGTTGCCTGAGCTTCATCGGGCGCGACAATGGATTGGAAACCATCTCAGGGACCGATTCTTATGACCATGCATCTCTCCCGCGATCTTCAAAAGCTGCATCGCACCTTATTATCGATGTCGTCTCGTGTGGAGGACATGATCCATCAAGCCGTCAACCAGTTGGGGGATCCCAACTTCGAGGAGGCGGTCAAGATTGCGAAGCTGGATGATGCGATCGACGAACTCGATGTCGAGATCGAAGAAGATTGTCTCAAAGTGCTGGCGCTCAATCAGCCCGTCGGGGTCGACCTGCGGCGAATTGCGACCGTGATGAAAATCTCCGGCGAGTTGGAGCGAGTGGCCGACATCGCTGCCAACATCGCGCAACGAGCCTGTGGACTCGCTGAGTCCCCCGAAATTCCCATCCCGGATCGACTCCAGGAAATGGCCCACGACGCAGTCGACATGCTGCACCGGGCCATTGATGCGTACGTCGATCTTGACTCCGTGAAAGCGATGCAGGTCTGTGCGGACGACGACTCCATTGACGACATGAATCGGCAGATCATTGAGGACGTGATCGCCGACATGCACCGCACGCCGTCACTGGTCGAACCACTGTTGCATCTCTTCTCCGCCTCACGGCAGATCGAACGGGTCGCCGATCATGCGACCAACATTGCTGAAGATGTTGTCTACCTTGTCGAAGGAACAATCATTCGGCATGGCCGCCACTTTGTACAGAACCAGGTCGAGCGAAGCTCATGAGTGAACCCCGCATTCTTCTCGTGGAAGACGATCCTTCCATCAGTGAGATTCTGCAGCACAATCTCATCAAGGCCGGATACGACGTCATCGCGGTCAGCGATGGTCAGGCAGCCTTGCATCGTGCTCGCAGTCATTCTCCCGATCTCGTCGTTCTCGATCTGATGATCCCGGTCATTGACGGTCTGGAGGTCTGCCGCCAACTCCGCAGCGATCCGCGCACGCAGGAGATCCGCGTGTTGATGCTCACTGCGAAGGGTGAAGAAATGGACGAGGTCGTCGGCTTCAACATGGGAGCAGACGATTACGTCACGAAGCCGTTTCGGATCAAGCCGTTGATGGAACGGATCAAAGCCCAACTTCGCCGCCCGGCCGTCTCCGCAGGGACGGGCGATGTCGTTGCTTTTGACGGGATCGAGATGAACCGAGTGGATCATCTGGTGACGATCGATGGTGAGGAAGCGTTGCTGACTCCGACGGAGTTTCGTCTGTTGTGGGCCTTCCTCCGCCAGCAGGGACGGACCTTCACGCGACACGAACTGATGGACTGCTCACGAGGCGAGGACGCGAACTCGCTTGAGCGGACAATCGATGTGCACATTCGCTCACTCCGCAAAAAGCTCGGCGACTACGCAGCGTGCGTCGAAACCGTTCGAGGCATCGGTTACCGCTTTCGTCCCAACGTGACGGCCGCCGTTTCGAGTTGAGCCTCAGTGAGTTCGCCCTCCCCGGCGGCTTCACCCTTGTGGTGAGTCGAGAATCAGGGACAATTGGGACCATCAGCGTTTCCTGTCCTGACTCCGCACGAATCACATGGCCTCACTCCATTCACGACGAGACGTGTTACGAGTGGGAAGCTACTCACTCGGCGGGTTGGGCCTGTCGCAACTGTTGCAAGCGGCCGAGTCGGTTGCGTCGTCCAAGCTTGAGGCGACGGCAGATTCATGCATCATCTTGTTCCTCAATGGCGGGCCGAGTCACCTCGATATGTGGGACATGAAGCCCCACACGGGTGAGGGCATTCGCGGCGAGTTTCAACCGATCGCCACGTCGATCGGCGGATATCAAATGTGTGAGCTGCTACCGAAGCTCGCCCAGCAGATTCATCGAACGACGGTCGTCCGTTCGATGCACCACAGCGTGAACAATGCGCATGCAGCTGCCGTCTACACGGCTCTCACCGGTCATGACCGCGGCGAGATTGGAGGCGGCGCTCGACCAACCGACAACCCGGCGCCCGGCAGCGTGACGGCCATGCTTCGTCCGCCCGGCAAACCCATCGTGCCGTTTGTGCATCTTCCCTATCTCACGAAGGAAGGAGCGAAAGGTCCTCCTCAGCCTGGGTTCTTCGGCGGGTACCTTGGACGTTCGTGGGACCCGTTGTTCGTTCTGCGTGATCCGAATGCAGACAACTTTGCTGTGCCCGAGTTGTCGCTGCGAGAAGGGGTCGACACGTCCCGCTTTTCCGCCCGGCGAGACCTCTTCGAAAACCTCAATCCTTCCGCGTCGACCGAAGTTGCCATGACCCGGTTTCAGGAGCGGGCGCTCGACCTGTTGACCTCACCGGCGACACAACGGGCCTTTCGACTTTCCGAAGAGACGGAGGAATTGCGAGATCAATACGGTCGCAACATTTACGGGCAGAGCACCCTTCTCGCCCGGCGGCTCATCGAAGCCGGGACGCGGGTGGTCACGTTGTCCTGGGCCCCCGATGCGAACGCGACGTGGGACACGCATGGCAACAACTTCAAGTCATTGAGAAACACGCTGCTGCCTCAGTTCGACGCCGCCTGCGGTACGCTGCTTGCTGACCTTGCGGACCGGGGCATGCTGGAGCGAACGGTCGTCGCCGTGATGGGGGACTTCGGCCGCACCCCGAAGATCAACGCCAACGCGGGCCGCGATCACTGGAACTATTGTTACAGTCTGATGCTCGCCGGCGGTGGTTTCCGCGAAGGACTGATCTACGGCACCAGCGACTCGACCGGCGCCTTCCCTGACAGCGACCCACTGATCCCCGGCGACATCGTCGCGACGCTGTATCACACACTTGGAATCTCCGCTGAAACGCAGCTCTATGACAGGCTCCGCAGGCCACACCGTCTGATCCCCATTGGCAACGTCACCCCCCCACTGTTGAGCTAACCCATCCCAAGCCGACGGCTCCGCCGTCGAGCGATCGAGGTCACAACGTCGAATTACTATCAGCAGCTATCGAGCAGAGAAGTCTCATGCGTCGCAACGTCCGTATGGCGGCCGTCGCCGTCGACTCGAAACCGGGTGATACGTCCGGCAACCTGACGAAGATGAGCGACTGGGCCACCCGAGCCAAAGGTGCGGGAGCCGAACTGGTGCTCTTTCCCGAACTCTCACTGACCGGTTTCATCCCCAACCATCCGACCGGTGATCACAACGAATGGCTACGGTCCGCGTTGGCGGGCGCTCAGGCGATTGCAGAGCCGATTCCCGGTCCAACGGTGAAGCGGCTCATCGAGATTGCCGGCTCGCACGATCTGTTGCTTTCCGCTGGCCTGTTGGAAGACGCGGGCAATGTACTGCATAACACGCAAGTGCTTGTCGGTCCTGACGGCCTGCTCGGCCGTTGGCGAAAGATGCACGTGCCGATGTTCGAGATGCCGTTCTACAATGGCGGTGAAGGTCCGACGGTCGTCGAGACTCCGCTCGGCCGGATCGGCTGCAACATCTGTTTCGATGCTCTAATGCCCGAGTCGACTCGTCTACTCGCGGTGCAGAATGTTGAGATTGTGCTCTTCCCCTTCGCCGCCGACCCGCCGCCTGTGACTCCCGAAGGGTGGCGGAACTGGGCCGCACCCGCACTCCGCAGCCGCTGTCAGGAGAACGGCGTGTTCGGTCTCGCCTGTAACTATGTCGGTGACGTCGAGTTCGCGGGCGCCGGGCAATCATTCCCCGGCGGAGGATTGGCCCTCGGTCCAAGAGGCGAGCCGCTCGCCGAGTGGAAGGGTCACCCAGGAGAGCCGGCCATGCTCACCGTCGACTTCAATCGGGAAACACTCACATCCGCCCGGGCAGAGCCGGAGTACCTATACCGCTTCCGTCGACCCGAGTTGTACGGACCACTCGCGGAGTAGGTTTTTCGCGGAAACCCTGGATAACCGTAGCGGTGGCTTCCAGCCGCCGTTTGCAGGACGCGACGACTGGAAACTGTCACTACGGGAGTGACCTGGCTCAGAAGTTGTGATGGGTGCCAGGGTCAGACCAACGGGATGGCCCTGATATTGCGCGTCCCAAAACCGGGGCCATCCGCTTGGCTCCTGACCCCGCCACCCGACAAACAAGTTTTGCCGTTCCGCGACTTTGGTTTTTAAGCCGCGCTAACGGTCCTATCTGTCTCTTTCAGAACTGGCCGACGACTTCGCCGCCGGAGCGGGTTGTGAGCGAGTCGTACACGCTGGCGTCCATGTTCTCTGACAGGAAGTGGACTGAGCCGTCGCCGAGGAGGTGATGGGCGCCACCCTCGTGTTGGCTGGACGGGCCGTAGTCCTGTCCGATCGAGTTCGGGAAGATGCCGCCCGGGAAGTAGGGCGTGTAGTTGATGGAGACGGAGTCGCCGGAGAAGGTTGGACTCATCAAGTCGGTCCAGCGGGCGACGACAGCTGCAGTTGTGCCATCGATCCAGACAGACGAATTCTCTTCGCGCGTCTCGGCCACCATAATCGTGTTGGTGGTGCCGTCGGTGATATTGCGGAAGCTATTGGCTGAGCCGGGGTACATCACACCTTCGGCCGGAATCGCACCGGAGAGTCCTAGGACATTGACGGCCCCCATGGCGACGTAGTTGCGGATGGCGAAGCTGTCATAACCGACGGTCGTGGTATAGAGGGGGTCGTCGCTGAAGTCGCGTCCGCTGTAACTGGGGCAGCGATAGAACGGCAGGATCTGAGAGGCCATGTCCTGATTGGCCGGGTCGAGCGATGAGACGTTGTAGTCGATCTCGTTATAGACGTTGGCTGCTTCCAGATAGGGGAGGATCAGACTCGCGAAGCTGTGCAGGTGAATTGCCGGATCGCTTGGTCCGGTGGCGGTGGGATAGTTCCAGACGCCCGCACCGAACCCACTGGTGCTGCTCGGCGGGAAGACGAGATGCACGTCGTGATAGTTGTGCAGCGCCAGGCCAATTTGCTTCAGGTTGTTTTTGCACTGAGTGCGACGAGCGGCCTCACGTGCCTGTTGGACGGCCGGAAGCAGCAACGCGATCAGAATCGCGATGATGGCAATGACAACGAGCAGTTCGATAAGGGTAAATCCGCGGCGTTTCATGAATGACTCCAGAGGGTGAAAAATCTCAGTCCTCTAGGGTAATCCGAGAGGTCAGCCAACGCCAGCGACCGGAAGTCGGCGCGTGGTATGTGGGACACAGGATCATTTGCGGTGAGAGTCGCGTCCCTCTCCCACCGGGGGACAGGGTAACTCATGATCGATCGTATTGTGTGAAGTCGCGAATTTCTGGCGGCTGGTCTAGGATGGATGTTCATCGCTCGATTCATTGAGAGAAATGCCATGATCACGGTTACGCGCGGCCTCCTGACATTTGTCCTCGTCGTTGGGGGAGCGCTGACGGTCGATGCAGAAGAACCGCAGCGGCCCGACCGGTACATCTACAACAGCGATGCGGACAACATGTTCATCTACAAAGGGCCGCCCATGCAGCCGGAGGATGTTTATCCCTACATCGATCAGGTCGCCGCGGCGGGGGTGACGACGTTCAGCATGTCCCCCAATGACGGAATGGTGATGAACTTCCCCAGCCGTCACGCGCGCATGCTGGGCGACGAGGAGGATCCGGAAACCCTCAAGCAGATCGAAGAGGCCGGCAAGAACAAGCCGGGGACGCTCGCACGAGCCGCACTCAACTACGGGGCCTTCGTCGAGCAAGGCACCGATGCGATGGCGATTGCGGTCGGGCGGGCAAAGGAGCAGGGCATGGAGGTGTTCCTGTCGTTTCGCATGAACGAAGTGCACGGCACCGACACGCCCGACACGTTCCCCTACAACCTCATTCTCTCCCGCTTCTGGCGCGAGCATCCCGAGTACTGGATCGGCCATCCGGGCGACGAGTTGAGCCAACTGCATCAGGACATCCTCGGCCCACGCACAAGCCCGGTCGTCGGCAAGTGGCTCCCCGGCGGACTCGACTTCGCCCATGACGACGTCCGGCAGCGACGGTTCGATCAGATCAAGGAGTGCCTCGATCGCTATGACGTCGACGGACTCGAAATGGATTTTCAGCGATTCCCGATCTACTTCAAATACGGCGAGGAAGAGCAGAACCTTGATGTGATGACGGAGTTCATCCGCAGTCTGCGTGAACTCTCTCAGCAGATCGGCGACAAACGCGGACGTCCGATGCTGCTCTCAGCACGTGTGATGGCGAGACCGGATCAGAACCGGGCACTCGGACTGGACGTCTTCCGCTGGGCTGACGAAGGACTGGTCGACTTCCTGATCGCCTCGCATTACTTGCGGAACGACTTTCCCCTGCCGGTGCAGGAGTACCGCGAACGCATGCCGAAGGAGATGCCGCTGTACGCATCGATCGAGGTCGAACCCAAAGCGGACACGTATCGCACCTTCGCCCGGCAGTTGTACGCGGAGGGTGTCGACGGACTGATGCTGTTCAACTACTTCACGCGTCGGGAATCCGGGAACGAGCCCGACTTCTCACTTGTGAAGGAGTTGAGCGATCCGAAGACGATCGCTGAACCGGCGAACGCTGCCGGTGAGTGAGGGGCAATCCGGCCGTCATTTTGAAGAGAGGCAGAGGCGTATTGCTAACGCAATTCGGAGGCTATGGAGAATCAGGCGACACAGCTGGTCCGTGTCTCCCCTTCCGCTCGTGACGATTGTAAGGAAATTGACTGTTCTCCGGTTGCCGATCTGGCCGATGTACTGGTTGACGTGCGGTAGGTTTGCGATCTGCCATTGACATCGTCACCAAGGCAGGTTGAAACCCTGTCCCACGGCCACAGAGTTCGAGGAGAACGGACTGATGACCAAGCGGAATCTCACACGCGGCCTGTTGTTCGCGCTGGCGATCGTGGCCGGCGGTTTGCTGTCGATCACCGATGCTCAGGCAGCGGCTCCCGGACAGCCCAGCGACTGGCAGCGATTCTACTACTACCCATACGTTTACTATCCGCAGAACTTCCGACGTCTGCCGGAGAGCTACGACCACATGTACTACAGGTACCCGGTCGAAAAACAGATCCCCATCTATCGCCAGGACTGGCACAACTTCTACCCGTCCGAGCGGCCTTATCACAGCGGACATCACTTTATCTTGGATGTCTTCTAGTCTTCCGGGGGCGATCCCAGAGAGTCATCACGCCGCGTTTGCTCAGGGGGGCAAACGCGGCGTGTTTGCGTTAGAGAGTCGTCATCACGCTCGGTCGTGATGACAGTGACGCTCTCATGCGTACTCTGACGTTGTCGGCATCCGCTCAATCCGCGGAACGTGATGGCTATTGCAGCGTTCCGTTTGAGACTTCGTGTGGGTGGCAGGGTCAGACAACGGGATGGCCCTGACATTGTGCGTCCAGACACCGGGGCCATCCGCTTCGCTTCTGACCCTGCCACCCGAAAATCGAAACGGACCAATGCTCTACGACTACACCGTGGGCAACTCGTAACCCTTGCGGCGAGGGCGGGTGAGAAGTGCGTTGGCTTCGTCGTCGCCTTCGAACTGCTCGCGATCCGGGTCCCATTGGAGTTTGCGACCCAGTTCGCGGGTGATGTTGACGAGGTGGCAGATCGAGATCGAACGGTGACCGATTTCGACATCCGCGTTTGGCTCCTCTCGCGACCTGATGCAGTCGAGCCAGTTGGCGAGGTGTGGAGCGGCTGTCCATCCGGGGCCTTCCCACTTCTGCTGGACGGCGGGGCCGGGAGCATCCGGGAGGAAGTCCTTCGGGTTGGTCGTGAACTTGTTGCGGTTGATCTCGATTTTCGCTTTAGTGCCAGTGAAGATCGCTCCACCCATCGGACCGCCATGAAGTTCGAAGCGGACGAGCGTGCCGTCGGCGTATCGCATGTTGACCTTGCCATTGGGGCCGGGGGTGACCGGTTCGAGTTCGGTCGGTCCCGTGTGACTCATGCCGAGGGCCGATTGGATTTGATCGACGCCGTGGGCTCCCCAGTTGGTCATCTCGCCACCGGAGTAAGCTCGCCACTGCATCCAACCGAACTGCAAGTTCTTGTTGAAGGGGCGGAGTTCGGTCGGGCCGCACCACATGTCCCAGTTGTCGCCGTCCGGGACCGGCTCTTCAGGCAGGCTTTCGTAACGATGGGGCCCGGTGTAGTTGACGGCTTGCACAACCTTGATATCGCCAATGCCTCCCGTGCGGACGACCTCACAGCAGTAACGGTTGAGTTCCATCGTGCGTTGTTGAGTGCCGACCTGGAAGATCGTGTTATGTTTGCGAGCCGCTTTGACGACTTCTCGCCCCTCGCTGACGTACGCCGTCAATGGCTTCTCAGCGTAGACATCGAGTCCCGCCTGGCAGGCCCGGATGCAGGGAAGTGAACGACCGTGATCGGGAGTCGCAATGATGACGGCGTCGAGTTGCTCCTGGTCGAACATCTCGCGGTAGTCGTCGTACATCGGTCCATCGACCAAATTCTCACGACGCGCCTGTTCCTGCCGCTCTCTGTAACAGTCGGCAGTGGCGACAAGTTTGCCCGGCGCGGGGAGTTGGCTCATCAGCTGTTTTGCACGCCCGCCGACGCCGATCACGCCGACGCGAATCGTTTCACTGGCAGCGGTGCCGCCGTCGCGTCCCAGGACTGTTGAGGGGATAAAAGTTGGTGCCCCGAAGACCGCTCCAGCGACTGTGGCCTGTTTGAGAAAGTCTCGCCGGGATGATTGAGTCGGCATGAGGTGACACCTTTCCAAGAGAAGAAACCGTGATTCTGCTGATGTCCCGGTATTCTACCAGACCTCGGCATCAACGCGAGCATTAACGGCGAATCACTTTGCTTCCGATCGGAGTCGTCAATCCTGGCCGTCGAATGCCCCTTTTCTCCCAAGATTGACGGGAGGCACGCGAATGACAACTCAGAACCCCCAGTCCCGCGAACGCGAAAGGAAGTGGCATTGAATTGGAAGCGAACTACGGTGGTTGTTATCGCGCTAACCCTGCTTGTGATACTAGCACTACTCCGTTAAGTCTATG
>JAGQPX010000082.1 GCA_020426505.1 Planctomycetaceae bacterium
TCGCTGGGAACTGTTTCAGAAATCCAGGACATGGTCAATGATTCATTCTCCACGACAAAGTGGTCAGACGAACAACACGGCCACTACGTCGCAATCGATGAATCATTCACCATGAGCTTTTTCATCTCTTCGGAAAATGAGACACAAGGCATGGTCATCGACGTGCGAGGTGGACGCGAATCGATTCCTGCCGTTGTCGAATTCGCCAGGAAAAATGACTTGCAGTTGTTTGATTGCTCAGCAACCTGGATGAATCTCGACGATCCATCAGACGAAGGCTGGCGTGGCTACGACTCGCTTCGTCGTAGTGCACTGAACGAGCGCAGCGAATGACTTCATCGCTTACTTGCTCAACTGATCAAACATCCCGCCGCACAAACCGTCGTCCCTTCATCTCGAAGCGAGGCAAGTCATCGATCCCAACCGGCACCACCTCTGCCTGGAAGTTGAGACGTTTGCGAAGTGTATTCGCCACTTGATCGACCAGCCCCCATGTGGCGTCGTTTGCTGCGACTTCGGGAGTCGGTTCGATCTCAATCTTGAGGTGAGGCATGCTTTTTTTGGTCTCAACTGTGATGCGAAATTCCGCAATCGCGTCGAACTCTCTCAGGATGGCTTCGATGCTCGAGGGGAAGACATTATTACCACGAACCGTGACCATATCATCCATACGGCCAATGATGCCTCCTTCAAGCCGCAACAGTTCGCAACCGCTGGGACAAGGATTGGTCGCGGCACGAACCCGGTCGCCAGTCTTGTAGCGAATCACGGGCTGTCCGATGCGTCCGAGATTAGTGATGATCAACTCCCCTTCCACGCCCGGTTCCACCTGTTGTCCGTCAGCATCGACAATCTCAGCGATGCACTCAGTCTCCAGAATGAGCATGCCTCCCGGTGCATCGATTGGCTCGACGCCGAGTGCACCGATGTCCGTCATGCCCCAGTGATCAATCAGCTGCGCCCCCCATGCCGCTTCGATCTTCTCACGTGTCGCAGGAATGTTGGCTCCCGGTTCACCCGCGACGATGAGTAAGCGGACATCATTCTCTCTCAGGTCGACTCCTTCCGCCTCCGCGACTTCGGCCATTCGCAACGCATATGTCGGCGTGCAGCAGACGACAGTTGCCTGTAACTCGCTGATGAGATTGATCCGCTGTTCGGTACTCATGCCCCCCATCGGCACGGAGAGATTCCCCTGTCGATGCGAGCCATCAAACGCGGCCCAGAAGCCGATGAATGGACCGAACGAAAACGGAAAGGCGAGGACGTCCTCAGGTGTCACCCCGGCTAGTCGGTAGATCTGGCTCCAGCAACGCATGAACCAGTCCCAGCTCTCGTCCGTATCGAGCCAGCGCATCGGCCGACCGGTCGTGCCTGACGTCTGATGCAACCGGCAGTAGTTCTCACGTGGAAACGTCAGATTCGTGCCGAACGGCGGATGCTCGTTCTGATCGTCCACCAACTCCTGCTTTGTCGAGAAGGGGAGCCTGCGGAAGTCGTCGAGCGTGCGAACCGACGTCAGATCGAGTCCCGCCTCTGCGTATTTGCGGGACCAAAACGCATTGTTCCCGTCGACCGCGACCAGCAGATTCTGCAGAAGTCTAATCTGCCGCACTTCGATTTCAGCTCTGGGAAGTCGTTCCAAAGGGGTGTCATTCATGGTTTGCCTCTGTCAGATAGAACGCAGATGACGCGGATCATTCGGGTTTCTGCGGATGAATTCATCTGCGTCAATCTGTGAAATCCGTGTCATCCATGGTCTATTCTCTTCACATGTCGTAACTCTCGTGAGGCATTGACATTACCAGAGATGTCTCATGCGTTCCATCAGTTCGGGCTGGAGGACTCCCGCTTAAGTCGTCGATTGATGCGTGTCGATCTTGGTTGATGACGGATTCACTGCTGCCTGCCCACACGGATCAGACCTCAATGCCTCAAGCTGCGCGCGACAAGCTCCACCTCGGCTTTCTACGGATCGTTGCCACCGAAGCCGGCTACGTCGGCGGGATGCTCGTGACCAACCGGCTCGGCCGACCGCTCGAGTTCCAGTGTACGACCCCAGTCAAAGCCAACCGCACGCAGGAGATTCTGTACGGTCCCACCCTGAAGCCGTTTCTGTTCAGCGAACTCATCGGCGTCACGCTCATCGACAGGCTGCAGGTCAAGCCGGACATCGTGCTCATCGATCAGCAGGCTCTGCTCGATCTGCGTAAGCACGTGTCATTGCCGATCGCCTGTCTGTTGGAAGATGCGAAGGACAGTCACGACCTGCCGGACGAATCCCGCGTTTCGCTGGGGGCTCAGTCGCTTCAGGTCCACGTGGAACACACATGCGACGTCGAAGCGATCCAACAATGGACGGGCACCATCCCCGGCGACGCAGACCTTCGCGAACCCCTCGACCGAGTGCGGGAGGCCTTGGAGGAAACCCTTCGCTCCGCCGCGTGAATTGCCCCACTCTCGGGTGGCACACCCAGACCAACGGGATGGGTGTGGCGCACGGGGACAGTGATCACCCCCTCACCTGCGATCGACCACGCCCTTCCTGACGTCAGGGCGTGCCACCCCAACGCAAATCTGGGCGACAAGCATGACACCCGACGACACTCTCGCATTGCATAACGTCTCGCTCGGCATGGGAACTCCTGATGTCCCCGTGACCGGGATGAACAGTGCCTTGCGACGGTTGCCCAAGGTCGAGACATCGGAGACAGGGGTCACACTGCGGCCCGGTTTTGTTCCCGCATGGAAGCCATACTGGCCCAAGCCGAAGACGGTGGCACTCACCTTTCCGGAAGGGATCGAGTTCCTGCCTCCCAAGCGTGAGAACGACGATCGAGAATTGAAGTCAATCGCCCCGCCGGTGGCCAAGTCAGACAAGGATAGGAGCAAGCCCAAGAGGCCGACCCGCATCAAGCCGCCGTCGGATGCCCTGTCGCTGCAGGACCGGCTGTTCTACGTGCTGCAGCCGCCACTCGAATCGTGGCTGCGCGGGCAGGAACTGATCATGCCGTTCGAGCCCTTCCCCTATCAGTACGAGGGGATCGCCTGGCTGTTCTCGCAGAAATGCGCCCTGCTCGCTGACGAGATGGGACTCGGCAAGACGATGCAGACGATCACCGCGCTCCGTCTGCTCCTGCGTGCCGGTCAGGCGAGACGCATCCTGCTCGTCTGTCCCAAGCCTCTCATCCCCAACTGGCAACGCGAGTTCAAACTCTGGGCCGAGGAACTCCCCGTCACCACGATCGAAGGCAACGGCTCCCGCCGCCGAGCCATCTGGCAGATCCCCGGCTCGATCATTCTCCTGGCGAACTATGAGTTGGTCGTGAGAGACTTCGCAGAGATGCAGAAGGAGTTGAGTGTCGAGAGTGGAGAGTTAAGGGACGGCCTCGGTCGCGTTAGACGTCGTCGAAACCACGAGACAGCTGGAGAGAGTCACTCAACTCTCGACTCTCAACTCTCAAATCTCCCTCAATTCGACCTCGTTGTCCTCGACGAAGCGCAGCGGATCAAAAACCGGGAATCGACAACCGCTCAGGTCATTCGTGACATCCCTCGCAAGCGGAGTCTTTGTCTGACCGGCACACCAATTGAGAACCGTCCGGAGGAACTGGCCTCGCTGTTCGAGTTCATGGGCGTCATCCCGCCTGCCGGCTCGCCCGATATCCGCCAGCTCTCACGACTGAGCGAGGACTACATCCTTCGCCGGACGAAAGACCTCGTCGCGACCGACCTCCCGCCTCGACTTGACCGCGACGAGATCATTGAACTCACGCCAGCTCAACGCATCGCTTACGAACAGGCCGAGAAAGACGGCGTGATGCATCTTAACGAGATGGGCGAGGAGATCTCGATCCAGAACGTGTTCGAACTCGTGCTTCGGCTCAAGCAAATCTCCAACATGGACCCGCTGACGGGTGAGTCTGCCAAGTGCGATCGACTCGTCGCAGACATGGAGGAAATCGCAGCCTCGGGCGGCAAGGCAATCCTCTTCTCGCAGTGGACCAAGACCATCGACTGGCTCGCAGACAAGACCAAAGACTACGGCCGCCTCGTCTATCACGGCGGTGTCCCCATCAGCAAACGTGAGCCGATCCTCGACCAATTCAAGAACGACCCGGACAGTCATCTTTTGCTGATGAGTTACGGTACCGGAGCGGTCGGGCTCAATCTGCAATTCGCCGGTTACGTGTTCCTCTACGACCGCTGGTGGAACCCGGCCGTCGAAGATCAAGCGATCAACCGTGCCCACCGCATCGGCGCGACCGAGTCCCAGATCATCGTCAGCAAATTCATCTGCAAGGACACAATCGAAGAACGCATCGACCTCGTCCTCAGACAAAAGCGGGAACTCTTCAACCGCGTTCTGGGTGAGGGCGACAACGACAACGCCTCGCTCAGCCTCAACGCAAACGAAATCTTCGGCCTCTTCGACCTCAAAGCCCGCACCAAAAAGGGCGACGCGAAACCAATCGGCCCGAAAGCCGCAGACGTCGCCGCGTAACGGGTTCGTGTAGCTGGATTCGCCAGAGTTCAGCTACCGTCGACTACTCCCCCTCTTTGAAGTCACCCGCGACAGCGAGGGCGATGCGTTTGGGGTCGATGTATTTGCGGAGGGCTTCGTTGACGTCTTCGACGGTGAGTGCGTTGATCTTACTCTCCAGGTCGGCGTAGTAGTCCATTGTGCGGCCGACGAAGAGTGAGGACCGCAAAATGGCGGCAAGTTGGTTGTCTTCGGAGCGTTCGACTTTTTCCTTTTCGAGATAACCTTGTTTGGCGGCTGCAAGTTCTTCTGTGGTGATGCCGTCTTTCAGCAGGCGTTCGACTTCCTCCCGGATGGCGGTCTCGACTTTGGGCATATTAGCCGGGTTGGCGATCGCATACATCCCGAAGGTGGTCCGCTGATCGACCGGCTGAGCCGACATGAACGAACCGATGCCGTATGACAGACCTTCCTGCTGGCGGACCCGGTCGCCGAGACGGGACGAGAGGCCGCTGCTGCCGAGGATAAAGTTGCCGATCACGAGGGCCGGGTAGTTCGGATCGCTGTCGGTCATGGGAAACACCGTCCCAGCGAAGTAGGTCGCATTCGGTTTGTCCGGCGTGTTGATCTGTTCACGAACGTTCGACACGTCGACGTCACCCGACTTCTCGACATGCGCGTACGGCCTGGAGGCTGTCCAGCTGTCGAAAATGTCCTCCAGCAACGGTTGAACCTCCTCGGGATCAAAGTCGCCGACGATCGCGAGGTCGCCGTGGGCACCATTCAGGTATTGCTCGTGAAGTTGCTGCACCTGTTCACGCGTGAGCGACTTCCATTGGTCAATGCTCTCTTCGATGGTGGGGACGTAGCGAGGATCGTCTGCGGGGTAAGGGCTGATTGCGCGACTGATGAACGTTCTTGCGAGCGACGTCGGGTCGGACTGATTCTGTTCAAGGTCGGTGACCTGCTTGTTCTGGATGATGTCGAATTCACCCTGCGGAAAATTGGCCTCGTGAAGAATCTGCTTCAGAACCGACAGCGTCTCTGCCAGCGACTCACGTCGCGTCTGAATGCTGAAGCTGGCAGTGCCGAGGTCACCCGAAGGAGTGAGTTTGGTCCGAAGTTGATCCAGCTTGTCCTGAATCTCCTGCCGCGACATTGTTTTTGTGCCGCGTGTCATAAGCGTGGGAAGGACGGTCGTCGCTTTGTCCATGCCGGCTAGGTTGTCGACGTTGCCGTATCGGAGTTTCAGCGAGATGTTGACCGACTCTCCGCGGGTTTTCTTGGGCAGGAAAGCGACTTGGAGTCCGCCTGAGAGTTCGAACCGCTGTGTGCGGGCATCGATGTTCTCCGGAGAGACATCGAAGGCCTCACCCGTTGCGATCTGTTCGCGACCGCTGTAATCGCCGATCATCGAGGCGAGTTCGGGAGTTGGAGGCACGCTGATACGTTGCGGCTCCTCGGTGGGGAGGAACAGGCCGACGGTGCGGTTGTTCTGCGTGAGGTACTTCTGAGCGACCGCTTGCACGCTCTCCGGGGTGACCTGCTCCAGACGGTCGCGATAGAGGAAGATCAGCCGCCAGTCGCCCTGGGCGGCCCACTCGCTCAGTTGGATCGCGACATTCTTGCTGTTGGTGAATGTCAGCTCCCATTGTTTGAGCCAGTAGGTCTTGGCCCGTTCGACCTCTTCCTCGGTCACGCCGTCTTCACCGATGCGTTCGTTGACTTCAAGCATCCTGCCAAGGACGTCGCGGGCATCGACTCCAGGAGTGACCTCCGCGATCAGTCGCAGGATGCCCGGATCGTGAAGAGCAAATGCGGCACCAGTGATGCTGGAGGCTAGCTTGGTCTCGACGAGTGCTTGATATAGCCGACCGGAGGACGGTGCTGTCAGGATGCGTTCCAGCGTATCGATGGAAACGTACTCCGGATGTGGACCGGAAGGAATGTGGTACAACACCCCGGCGACAGCGACGTCACCGACCCGACGCAGACGCACCTCGCGCTCGCCGTCCTGATATGGTTCTTCCGTGTACGTCTGCGGCAACTCGCGCTCCGGTGCGGGAATCTTACCGAATGAGTCCTCGATGTACTGCAGGGCCTTTTCGGGATCGAACTGTCCCGCCACGACGACCATCGCATTGTCCGGCTGATAGTACTTGCGGTAGAAGGCGCGGAGACTTTCGATCGGCACCCGCTCGATGTCAGCCCGGTTGCCGATAGTGGACTTTCCATAATTGTGCCACTCGTAAGCAGCGCTCATCATCTTCTGGAAGAGGATGCCCGACGGACTGTTCTCCCCTCGCTCAAACTCGTTGCGGACGACCGTCATCTCGGAGTCCAAGTCCTCCTGCTTGACGAAACTGTTGATCATCCGATCGGCCTCGAGTTCGATCGCCGCTTTGAGGTTCTTGTCGTTGGCAGGAACGGTTTCGTAGTAGTTGGTGCGGTCGAGCCACGTCGTGCCGTTGAAATCGGCTCCCAGTTCCTGCAGCGTCGCCGGCACGTTGGGGTGATCGGGCGTCCCCTTGAAGAGCATGTGCTCCAGCAGGTGAGCCATGCCCGCCTCGCCGTAGCCCTCGTGACGCGAGCCGACGAACACCGTCAAGCAGACTGTGAGCTTCGGCTTTGATGGATCGGGGAAAAGCAGCACCTTCATGCCGTTGTCGAGTCGGAATTCGGTGATGCCTTCAACGGACGTAATCATTTCCGTTCCTTCGGCTTGAATGGTGGCACTGCTCACAAAGCACACTCCCATGAACGCGGCGATCAGCGTGAGTCGTCCGGTCATTGTTCGATCCATTGATATCTGTGGTGGTGGGTTGAATGTCGAAGGTCGAATGTTCAGGAAAGACATCATCGAATTCGTTTCAAGGTGACTGTTGCGGCGGCGGCTCCCATGCCGGCGAACAGCCCGCCGAGGTGGGCGCCGTTGGCGATCGGCCCCATCAGGCCAGTGGTGGCCAGCATCAGAAAGCCAAGCATGATGAAGACCAGATGTTGCGGCAAGGTCAACCCGCCACTCGGGTCCATCTGCCCGCTGATCCAGATGAAGCCGAACAGCCCCGCATCGACACCCGACATGCCTCCGAACGCCGGGCCATTCCAGTACAGCTGGACAAGATTGCCGACAATGGCCGTCAGGAGGAACAGGAGAATCATCGAGCGGCGACCTCGGACACGTTCAATCATCCCACCAAAGATGGCCAGCCAGTACACGTCGAGAATGAGATGAATTGGATCAAAGTGAATGAATGCGGGTGTCACGAGGCGCCAGACCTGACCGTTCGTTACGCCCGGCAACTGTCGGTAGTTCGCAGGGAACTTCGTGTAATCCCCGACTCGCGTCATTTGTGGAACGATCGAAACCTGCCCACCGAAGGCGTCGAGTTTCTTGCCGTACTGTGTTCCCAGCGTGATGATCGCACTGAGCACGATCAATGTGAACGTCACGGGAATCTTTGCGATGAGCGGTCGATTCCACTGTCGCGACAGGTTGATCTGCGACTTCTTCGCAGCGATCGCCTTCTGCACCTTCGCATGCCGCAATCGGTCCGCCTCGACGATGGCTTTGCGATACTTGTCCGCCTGAGGATTCTCTCGGAACTGATCTAACTCAGACTTCGTCTCCTCAATGCGGTCCTCATCATGCACCCAAATGGCCCACTCGTCACCAGCCGCATCGAGATCGGATTCGATCTCTTGCGTGAGCAGGTAGTCGCGAAATGTCTCTGCGGCTTCCTTGTCCGAGAGCGAGCCGATCCGTCGCATGTGGGAAGAGTTGAAGGTTGAGAGTTAAGAGTTGATTGCGTCGCCTCGTGGAGAGCGTATCGTTCCACCGTGGGCAGTCACAAGGGAGGGAATCGCTGATTTTGCTGGGTCAAGCGTGCATTTCGACGACGTCCCGGTCGTGAAGCACGTGCTCGCGTCCGACCGTCTGGCCATCCTGTGCGGATGTCCCCCATATCTTTGCATGCTTGAGCGATTCGGCAAGGTCACGATGCACTTTGAGTGCGAGATCCTCAACGGTTGACCCTTCAGGCAGCGTGAAAGGATCAACAAGTTCCGCCGGTTTTCCGGGTCTTTTGGTGTACGCTCGAATGACTCCGAGGGACTCGTATGCGGCGTTCCTAAGTTCGTCGACCGAGTCTGGCTGATCGAGATCAACGCGATGCACGGTCAAGTCAAAGTTCGGTTGCATCTCACGGAAGAATGTGAGTCGCTCGTCAGCATCAGGATCGTCGCCACGCGTCACGATCAGCAGCGACTTCACATGGACGATCGACATATCCTCTTCATCGAAGCCGGACCATGTGGCGAGGTGCGTCTTGCGGCTCTCTAGTTGGGTGATCACATCCGACGTTTGCTCGGGGGCATCGTCGCTGCTGCCATCGAAGCACAACAGCACGAGATCAGCCGAGCGGACGTACCCCGTGAGGTACGGCTCCACGTGCGAGTCGGTCACCGGCGGCGTGTCGATCAACTGCACCTTCACATCTTCCCAGGGCATCATCCCCGGCAGCGGCTCGCGGGTCGTAAACGGATAGTCTGCCACTTCCGGATCAGCATTGGTCAGCTCAGCGAGGACACGGCTCTTCCCTGCATTCGGACCACCCAGCAATATGACGGTGCCCGCTCCCTGACGTGGAATGCGATAGCTGCGTGCGCTCTTGCCCGCAGCTTTCTCTGTCTGGACTTCGGCTCGAGTCTCCTTCAACCTCGTCTTGAGGTCCGCCTGCAGATGGTCGGTCCCCTTGTGCTTGGGCATCAGCCGCAGCATCTCCTCCAGACACGCCACCCGTTCCTCCGCCGACTGCGCACGCCGATACGCGTCTTCGGCCTTGTGGTACATGGGTGTGAGATTCGCGGGCATTGTGGGAGATCGGGACTCAGAAATGGGAGATGAATAGACAACTTGTCATTGACGGCATCTCTTCAATCTGCGACTTGTCGTTGCAGTAGTCCTTGCAGTTGTTCGACGCGGCGGAGGTCGATGCCAGCGGGGGCTTGTTCGAGGACCCAGTTGACGTCGTCCAGACCCTGCTCAGCACGGTTGGTGTTGTAGCAGAGGACAGCTCGGAACAGGCGGTCCTGAGCGGAGTCCGGTTCGACGGCGAGCAAGGCATTGACGTATCGCAGGGCCGACTCAGGGTCTTCGTCACTATTGGCGACGCTCAGCAGGTTGCGAAGCATGCGGACGATGATCTGTCGATCCGTGCATGGGGCAAGGTACTCATTATCCCAGGGGCGTCCGGTGTACGAGAGAACTCGCTCTTTCGCATCATTGAGCGACATCAGAGTGCCTCGGTCAAACACGTCAACGAGTTGGGTCGACTTCTCTCCCAGATGCACGCCGACAATAAAGTGGCCGGGCAGGCCGACGCCATCGACCTTGAGATCAATACGATCGGCAAGCTCCATGTAGAGCAGTGAGAGTGTGATCGGCAGCCCTTCACGATCGTCGATCACCTCATTGAGATAACTGTTGGACGCATGGTGATAGTTGGTGCGGCTGCCGTGATAGCCCATCTCGCTGAAGAGATACTCATGCAGCGTCTCCATCTTCTCGGCCTCCGACGGATCAGCGGGGACAAGCGACCGGAGTTCATCGGCCATTTCGTCGACCTGTTCGCGATAGCCATCGATGTCGAGTTCGCTGTTGTCGATCGCAGCGAGCAACAGTGCCGCGTGGACGAGGTCAACATCAGCGGGCGGTTCCTCACCATTCGGACGGAACAATGTGGAGAGACGTCGGACGACCGATTCGGTTTGCACTGCCTGTGCCAGTTCGCGCAGCCGGGCGGCCTGTTGTTCGAGTTCTCGTGCCCGCTCCTGCAGCAGACTGCCTGCCGACTCGGTGGTCCCCAGTGAAAGAACCTCATCAACCATTTCCTTCGGGGGGACGACGTCGACGGGAATGTCCTGGACGAGTTGTTGCAGATGATCCCGTGACTCTTGCGAAAGCACTTCGCCGCTGACCTGCTCACCGACCGCGAACTGTTTGAACTGAGCCGTCGTATGCCGGAACTTTGCCAATCCGGCTCGACCGTTGGTGAATTGATCGTCTGCCGATTCGAACACGAGTTGCTCGTTGCAGAAACATTTGATCAGTCCCTCATCGATCCGGACTTTGAGCCGGTTCCAGTCATCCTTGCGGAAAGCATTCACTTCCTTTTCGTCAAGAACTTTCCAGGAGTAGACGTCTGGACCGTCAAAGCGGGTGAATCGCAGTTTGCCGCTGCTGGGATAGAAGCCGTAGTGCCGGTCTCCACCGTCGGCGTGAAAGATGAGACCGGCGGCTCCGTCTGCCTCGTTCATGCGGACCGTGACGGCGACCTCGTACGGTTTCTCGGGAATCTCAAGTTTGGAGAACACGAACGTCCGACCTCCGAAGCCGCGTCCGGGACCGTCAACCAGAATGCGGCCGGCCCTTTGCCGCCACTGCACGTCGTCTCGAACCTCCCACAACCGACCGTTCAGAGTGCCGATGGTCAGCCACCGCGAGATGGGGACCGGGTTCGGATGCTCCAACATGAGTTTCAAATCGTTGACAGGAGCGGCATAACCCAGATTCCGCGTCACCTGAGACTTGAGTGTGAGCAATCCGTGCACGCGGCCTTGCATGTCGACCATGGGGCCGCCGCTGTTGCCGCGCTCGATGGGGATCGCAAGTTGGATCATCGGTTTGCCGTCGACGTCCTCCCGCAAGCCGGAGACGACTCCCTGCACAACGCTGTGTTCCAGACCGAGTGGGTTCCCAAAGGCAACAATTGACTGCCCTTGCTTGAGAGTGTCGGAGTCTCCAAGCTCCAGAGGGGAGAGATCTTCCGCGTTGATCTTCAGGATGGCGAGATCATGAACCCGATCGGTTGCGTGGACTTCGACGACCGGAAACTGTTTGCCATCGAAGGTCCGCACTTTGATGGGCCGGGCTTCGCCGATGACGTGCAGGTTGGTGGCAATCAGCCCATTGCCATCGAGTACAAATCCACTGCCGAGCCCTTGCTGCTGCCCGTCCCGCCCAGCGAACGTCACGACGACAACGGACGGTTTCACCTGCTCGACGAGTTGCTCCACTGTGAGTTCGACATCCTCCGCGTTGGAGGTAGAGGCGATCAAGCACAGGGACAGAACCGTCGCCGTGAAACTTATTCGGATGGTTCGTTGAGTTTGAGGCATCGAATTCTCAGAACAGAAACCTGTTGACAGGTCGCCGCAGCCGGCGTCGCCAGACGGCGGATTGAAATGTGGTGTTACTCTTTAATCATTACCGGCTTCTGGCGAAGGCCGGCTACTGCTTGCGGCTCGACAGGAAGCTTTCCCTCCCACGACGTCTTTCACCTTCCAGCGAACATCAGATCGGTCGGCAGTGGTGAAGCGTCCTTCCCCATGATAGCCTAACAGGCGTGAATGGGCAGAGGTTGTCATGTCACTTTCTGATGCGGACATCCTGACACGCGTCCAGCAGGGCGAGCATGAGTTGTTCGGGCAACTCGTGATGCGGTACACCGATCGCTTTCTGCGCGTCGCTCAGAGCAAATTGGGCGATTGTGCGACGGCCGAGGATGTTGTGCAGGAGACGTTTCTCGCTGCCTTCGCCGCGAGGGACTCGTACAAACCGGAGTTCGCCGTCTCGACATGGCTGTGGACCATTTTGCTCAACCTCTGCCGCTCCCGCTGGAAGAAGCAACACAAACGACCGTGGGAACAATCGGGTCTCACACACGAGTCCGCTGCGGCTTCCCCCACAAGCGAAGAACCATCAGTGCTTTCATGGCTGATCGCTGAGGAGGAGCGAGGATTGTTGCATCAGTTTCTCAGCGAACTCCCCGAGCCGCAGGCCGATGCGCTCCGGCTGCGGTTTTTCGGTGGACTGAAATATGAACAGATCGCGATGACCACCGGGTGCAGCCTGAGTGGTGCCAAACGCCGTGTGAAAACGGGTCTTGAACGACTTTCAGAACGTGTCCAGAATTCGGGCTCCTTCGAGACAACATCGAAGAGTCCGCTGGAGGAATCCTCATGAATTGTGACCAGGCTTTCGATGCGATGACCGATCCCGACAGGGATGATTCGCCGCTGCTGGATGAGCATCTGGCAGATTGCCCTCGTTGCCGACAGATGTATGCAACACTCGAGCCGGCGCTCGGGCTGTTCGACGTCCCGGATGACGAGACAACAGCCGTGACGGACCATCACTCGGCTCACGAAATGATGCCATCCGTGCAAATGGCACAACAGGTCGCCACTCGACTCGCCGCCAACGGACCGGTGACAAATCGTCACGGCAAGAGACGTCAGTATTGGGGCACCATGCTCGCGGCGAGTGCGCTCGGTTTTCTCTTGAGCTTCAGTCTGTTGATGCTGATGAACGATGACCATTCCAGATCGCCCGTCATCGTCACCGAGTGCACCTGGCTCAACCGAGACGCCGTCTCTCGTAGCGAGGAAGCTCGTGCTGTCGTCCACACTTGCGTGACGTGTCATGTCGTCCGTGCAGCAGAGGGACAACAAAGTCATTCTTCGTTGATCGACGCATCGGAAGAACTGGAGCGACAGCTATCGTTCTGGCATCGCGTCGCTTTCGAAGCCGTCGGCTCACCGACGCTCATCGCACAACACACGCAAGAGAATTCATGCCATGTCTGAGTGCAGCACGCGCAGGCAGTTCTTACAGGCCACCTCTGCGGGACTGCTCGCAGCAGGGTACACGTCGACGTCGTGGGCGGCATCCGCGAACGACACATTGAATATCGGCTGTATCGGCACCGGCGGACGCAGCCGGCAGTTGATGGGGAATCTTCGAGAATTGCCGGGAGCGAAGCTCGTCGCCGTGTGTGATGTATGGGACCAACACAGGGAACAGGGGCGCGAATTGTGCGAATCCGACTGTAAGGTGTTCACTGATTACCGGAAGCTGCTGGAGGAGACAGACATCGATGCCGTCGTCATCGGTGCTCCGGATCACTGGCATGTGCCGATGACGATCGACGCCTGTGCAGCCGGCAAGGATGTGTATGTCGAGAAACCGCTGACGCATGATGTCTCCGAGGGGGCAGCCGTCATCAAGGCCCAGAATGACAGTCAACGGATCGTGCAGGTCGGCATGCAGCAGAGGAGCATGCCTCATATCCAGCAGGCGAATGAACTCATTCGGGCCGGGCACATTGGAGACGTGCACAAGGTGCATCTCAGTTGGAACCGCAATGCGCAACGCGGCTCAAAGAAGGATTACGGCATCGACCCGAAGTCTGTCGACTGGCAGCGGTTTCTGGGCAACGCACCGGAGCAGCCGTTCGACGGTTACCGATTTCGCAACTGGCGATGGTTCTGGGACTTTGGAGGCGGAATCTTTACCGATCTGATGGTGCACTGGATCGACGTCGCCCATTGGATTCTGGAGACAGGTGCACCTCAACAGGCGGCCAGCATCGGTGACCACTTCACCACCAAAGGCATCTGGGAGACGCCAGACACCGTTCAGACAATTCTCAAGTACCCGGAAAACGGAGTGCAAGCGTATTTTGAAGGAACGTTCTTCAACGCACGCAATCGAGCCATGATCGAGTTCATGGGGACCAAAGGTACGATCTACATCGACCGTGGCCGCTACGAAGTTCATCCCGACCCGCATCAGGATCTGGAGGCAAGCGAGCTTGTGTTGGGGACTGAGCCACGCGGGGCGGACTTCTTCGCCAATCCCAACGGGACGCGGCTGCATCTTGCCAACTGGCTGGAGTGCTGTCGAACTCGCAAGACGCCGAACGCTCCAGTTGAAGTAGGCGTCACTGCAGCGGCAGCGGCTCATCTGGCAAACCAATCACTCCGCACTGGCAAGATGGCGTTCGGGCGAATCTGATTGCATTGCGAACGACGAGGCGTCGTACACTACACGGCTCGCAATATGGCGGCGGCGCTCTGTCCGACGTGTGTGCGGTTCACACTCATGGCAATGCTGCTACGAAGCCGGAGCGGCTCACCACGGACGACGTTCAAGCGGCAGTGTGGATCGGGCGTTTCGTAGTTCAAGGTCATCGGGACCTGCTGATGACGCAGGGCCATCAAACTGCCCGCCAACTCGACCGCGCCCGCGCCTGCGTCAAAGTTGCCGAAATAGCTCTTGAGGGCAGTTACAGGAATCTTCAGTGCGTGATCGCCGAACGACTTGTGATACGCCAGCGCCTCGACGCGATCGTCTCGTTGCGTTCCTTTGCCATGTGCATTGATGTGACCGATCTCACGCGGTTGGATGTTCGACCGGCGAAGCACATCATTGACGGCTCGAACGATTCCCGTCCCACCGGCTCCGTTCTCGTGACCTCGGCCATCGCATCCGCCACTGACGCCGAGGATCTCCGCATAGATGTCGGCCCCGCGAGCAATCGCATGGGCGTACTTCTCAACGACAAAAACAGCGGCCCCCTCGCCGACGATCGTGCCGTCACGATCACGGTCGAATGGGCGACAGGCTCGCGTGGGATCATCGTCCCGTTGTGAGAGGGTGTCGTAAAGGTTGAGTCGGGCAATGTCGACCGGATGAATGTTGGAACTGCCGGCTCCGACGATCATCACGTCGGCATCGTCCCGACAAATGACCCGCATCGCCTCAGACAATGCAAGCAACGCTGAGGATTCACCACTTGTAATCGTATTGTTGGGACCACGCGCATCGTGCTCGATCGCCACATGGCAGGCGGGCATGTTCGGCAACTGACGCAGGAGCCATAGCGGTGCGATTTTGCCGAGCTTTTCATCCCCCCAGCGTTTGTATCCGTCTCGGCTCGATGGGTCGGCGAAGTCGGCCGCGGCATCGGCCAGTTCGTCCGGGGTGAAAGAGATATGGCCAGTCCCGAATTCGACGCCCATGCGGTCTGGATCAACGTCGCCACTCCGGATTCCGGCATCCTTCATCGCCATGGACGCAGCTGAGACACCCAGCTGAATGTCCCGAGACATGACCTTGAGGAACTTCTTCTGGTAGACGTAGTCTAGTGGGTCGAAGTCGGTGATTTCTGCCGCAACCTTGGACGGAAGATTCTCGGATGGAAACGACTTGAGGAAGTCGACTCCAGAGTGTCCGTGCAGCAGATTATTCCAGAACCGCTCCTTGCCGATCCCGACAGGAGATACCACTCCAACGCCGGTGATGACGACACGAGGATTCTGCGACCCAGCCATCATAGCCTGATCTCACAGGGGAACTTTAACGCATCCTCTCCAGATATCGGAGGATCAACGTCGAAGGGGTGAGTCCGAACCGGCGAGTTGAACCGATGGTCAACATGCACTGTACCTGTGAACGGGTCGTGCAGACCAAGACCGTTGGGCCTACCTTCCGGTAAAAACCGTCAAAGAGCGTAAGACCGCGCCCTCCAACGTTACCCCATCTCATCCAGCCATTGATGCAAGCCGGACAATCTGAACAAGAGTGTTCAGTAGCCTGACCCAACAGGCCGACTTGTATCGCCTGAAATTACACCCCAATTGTGCAGGGATGTCAACCACGGGAAGCGAATTGTGATGCCGACAGACGAACTTTGACACGACGGACCGAAGGTCGTTCAAGCATGTCGGACGTCAGATGCCCTGACGATGAATGACTACGCCAATTGTCTTGAAAAGTATCTTCAAGTCGTTTCGCAGGCAGCAGTTCTGGAGATATAGCAAGTCAAACGCCACTTTCCTGCGGAAGCTCTCAATGTCGTTGTCGTAGCCGTTGACGACCTGTGCGACCCCGGTCAGGCCCGGCTTAAGCCCCAGTCTCTGAAGATAGTTGGGAATATGCTCAGATAACTCAGAAATGAACTCAGGACGCTCGGGGCGCGGCCCTACCAGACTCATCTCTCCCCTGAGGACGTTCCAGAGCTGTGGCAACTCATCAAGACGTGTTTTTCGCAAGAATCCGCCAATGGGAGTGACACGTTTGTCCCCTTCCACAGCGAACTGCGCCCCGTCCTTTTCGGCGTCGCTTCGCATGGTTCGGAATTTGTACAATGTGAAGTGTCGACCATAGGTGAAATTCCCACGTCGATCCGTTTTGCTCTTCCTGCGTTCGCCAACGGATTCCGGTGGAGAGCCTGTGCCGACCCGGCGGTCGTCGTAGTCCCTGAGATTGAGACCGACCCGTGTTTGCTGAAAGATCGCTCCCCCTGGCGAGGTGAGTTTGACGAGCAGTGCCACAACGAACATCACTGGGAATAGCAACACGAAGGCGATCGAGGCAACACATACGTCTGTGACGCGTTTGAGGAAACGGGTCTTTTCACCCAGACACCGGGTGTCACGCCTCTGCTGGTTAAGGTCTAGTACTGTTAACCAGGGGACGTTTGGAATTAGCTCCCCGGCTGCAAAATCGGCAATATCCGAAAGTGTTGACTGCAGCTCAGAGTTGATGGAACTCGATCGAGACTGTTCGTCGATATCCGGCGGCGACTGCTCAACAGTTGCAGTGGTCATTGCGATAGCCCGGTCAATCCCGCGATGAAATGGCGATACGCGTGTGGTGGTCCACAGAATCTCGCGAACCCGGAACAGAATCCCATGCAATCTTACGACCTCTTCCTGCACACATCCGTGGAGTTCAGGAAATTGGCCGATCGATTCCCCACACGTTTAACAATGGGGTGATTGAGATGCATGGGTTGATTTTATGCTATCTAGGCGAAATGAGGTTGTCCACCTCAATAATCCCGGGATTCACTTGTCTCTCGCACTCAGGAGAGATCTCCCAGATTTGAATCTCGCCGCCCGCCTGCTCAGCACCACCAGGTGGCAAAATGGTGTTCCCGTCCGGGATTCGCGTCAGTTTCCACACCACAAATCCCCAAGTTATGAGGAGGGTGGGAGGTTATTGATCGAGCAAATCGAGGCAGTCTGCGTTTGTATGGTCGAGAATTGGAAGCTCTCCGACGGGCAAAAGATGATTGTATTTGAGGCCGGCACCTGTGTTGAACAGGACGATGCGTTCCGCAGGCGAGAGCCAACCTTCGTCTGCAAGTTGCTGACAAGCCTTCCAGACCGCTCCTCCCTCGGGGCAGGCATAGACCCCCTGCTCTGTTGCGAGTTCTCGAGCGCCGCTGAGAAGTTCTTCGTCGGAGACAGAGACTGCAGTGCCGTTAGATTCCCTGAGGACGTTAAGCATGAGGAAATCGCCGACTGCTGCGGGCACACGAAGTCCGGAAGCGACGGTGTGTGCGTTCGGAAACATCTCCGCATGGTCGACTCCTTCATTGAACGCCTTAACGACGGGCGAGCATCCTTCCGCCTGGACGACGACCATGCGGGGACGCTCTTTGCCGATCCAGCCGAGTCGTTCCATTTCATTGAACGCTTTCCACATGCCGATGAGACCTGTGCCGCCGCCGGTGGGATAGAAGATCACGTCCGGGAGTTTGAGGTCGTTTGTCCCGTTGACATCCGCAAGATCGAAAGCGAGTTCATAGCCCATCGTCTTTTTGCCTTCGATGCGAAATGGCTCTTTGAGCGTCGAAAGGTCAAACCACCCGAAGCGTTCGCAACCTTGCTTGACCAGTTTGCCGCAATCGCTGATCAATCCATTGACGAGATAGACGTGCGCTCCGCCGACCACGGATTCGATGATGTTTGCAGGTGGGGTATCTTCGGGCATGAAGAGATAGCATTCAATGCCCGCCTGAGCAGCGTAGTACGTCGCCGCGCCGGCTGCGTTTCCTGCGGAGGGGAGCGCGATCACTTTTGCTCCCAATGCCACCGCACGCGTGATGGCCGCTGACATCCCGCGAGCTTTGAAGCTCCCGGTCGGATTGAATGCTTCGTCCTTCACGAACAGGTTTGAAAAGGCCGCAAAGGAACCCCGAGCCCGACAGGGGATCAACGGGGTACATCCTTCGCCCAATGAGACAGCCTCGTCAGGTGACTCGACCGGCAAGACCTCCCAGAACTTCCACATCGAACGGATCGGGCGGTTGCGAACACATTCTGGCGTGAATCGATCCCGGATCGCGTCGAGATCGTAAATTGCCAGCAATGGTTTGCCGGTTTCGCTCAGATTCTGCAATCTATTGATGTCGTACGACTGTTCCGTTTGCGAACAGATAAGCGACTGATGCATCGGGGCTTTGCTCCAAAATGGGCCGCTGAGATAACCGACTCACCCTAACGATTCGTCCCCCAGAATCAATCACCCCATGCCCCCAAGATCCGTCTACTGTGTCACTCATGGGGAAAACAATCGCCCTGCGGGCGTTCACGGGGAAAAAGCGGGAGACCCTGCTGGCGGCGGATTCTGTGTGGCGTTCTCGCCAGACGTGAGACATAATGGAGAGATGTTCTGAATCGGTCGGGTTTGGTTGATCCGATTGTGCGGGCTGCCCCTATGCTGCTTTTCAAAGGATGTCATTCGGGCGCCCCTCGATGGAGGAGTTGCAATGTCGTCACCTCAATTCGATGAAAACGCGGCGACCCAGCCTTTTCAGATGCAAGACAGTCCTGATCTGACCGACACGGTCGTCCCCCGCGGTCAAGGTTCCAGTGAGCTGAAAAGGACAGAGGTCATGTCGAGCGATACATCGACTGGTCCGGCATCATCTAAGCCCGCTCCGAAGAAGCAGCCGGCAAAAGCGTCAAAACCCTCAGGAAAGAAGACGTACACCCTGGGGGATTTTGAACTGCTGAAGGAAATCGGGCAGGGTGGAATGGGCAAAGTCTATCTCGCCCATCAAATCAGTCTCGACCGAGACTGCGCGTTGAAGGTGATGTCCAAGGAGTTGAAAGAACGGCCTGGATTCGTGGAGCGCTTTCTGCGGGAAGCACGGTCGATGGCGAAGATCGATCATCCGCATGTGGTGAAGTGCTTTGCCGTCGGCGAGGAACGAGGCAAGCACTACGTGGCGATGGAACTGATCGACGGCCAGAGCATGCAGGACTGGATCGACGAGATTGGAACGCTCTCGCCCGGGGACGCGGTCTTGATCACGCTGATCTGTGCCGAGGCGCTCGCCCATGCACACGGTCTGAACATGATTCATCGCGACATCAAGCCTGACAACATTCTGGTCACAAAGACCGGACAGGTGAAAGTCGCCGATCTGGGTCTCGCCAAGGCGACCGACGACGATATGTCGATGACGCAAACCGGTCACGGATTGGGCACGCCTCATTACATGCCCCCCGAACAGGCTCGAGATGCCAAACACGTCGACGCCCGCTGTGACATCTATGCCCTGGGGTGCACGCTCTATCACTTCGTCACAGGCGCATTGCCTTTCGCGGGTGACTCGGTGGTGGAACTGATCACGAATAAGGAAAAGGGCCAGTTCAAACAGGCTCGGCAAATCAACCGGGAGGTGCCCGAACGGTTAAGTCTGATCATCGACAAGATGATGGCCAAGGACCCCAACCACCGGCACCAAACGTGCGAAGCCGTCATCAAGGATCTTGAGGCATTGGCGCTGGCAGGGGAATCCCTTAGTTTCATTGATTCCGAGAAGAAGACCGTCCTTCGACGCAGCAGCATGCCGACTCAGCAGGTTGGTGGCACTCAGGTTGACGCCCCCAGATCGGCTCCGAAAAAGGGAGCAGGTGGCCAAAGGCGTCCAACTGGACAGACTGCTGGCGGAGCGGTTGCTCGCGACACCGCACGTTCCGCGCAGCAGTCGACGGAGGACATCTGGTACGTCAAGTACACCGACTCGACCGGTCGCATCCGCATGAGCAAGATGACGCGACCGCAGATCATTCAGGGACTCAAGAGCGACAAACTCTCACTCAAAACGAAGGTCGCCCGAAGTTCCAAAGGCGAGTTCCTGCCGGTCGGGCAGATTCCCGTCTTCGAGTCGGAGGCCAACAAAGCGGTCACCCGCATTCAAGCATCAAAGCGTGAGCAGAGTCTCGCCAGCGCTTACGCGAAAATCGATCGCCAGTACGGCCGTCAAAAGTGGTGGCGACTGCTGGCGCGATTCAAGGACGGCACTCTCGGGCTTGTCGGACTCATTGTCTGGCTGGTCGTGGCAGCAGTTTTGTTGGTCGGTGGAGGAATTCTTGCGATCATGATCGTCAAGTCGATCGCCCAACACTACGGACTGAACTAAGGCTGAAACAAGCATTGGTTTCCTTTGCCGTCACGCCGCGCCGTCGCCACAGGGAGTGGATGTCGCACTGCCGTGCTTGATCCATTTGACGTTCACACATCGGCGGAAACTGCTGAAACGGTCCGGAGCAACAATTTGTCTGGAAAAACGGCACAGGGCAAACGATGATGTTTGAAGGGTCCGCGACTCTCATCGGAGGAGAGTTGCCCGTGCCGATCTTCATCGAGAACAACGATGCCTGTGCGTGCTCTGATTCTCACTGCTCTCTCCATCGCTGGACTGCTTGCCGCAGCGATTGTGCCCATCGACGTCCAAGCGGGAGAGGTGCGCACGAAAACGGGGTTTGTCATCAGTGGACACCCCGTCAAGGTGGAAGGCCTGACCGCCGCCGCAGCCCGTGCATCAAAGGGGCCAACGAACGTCAAGAGTGCCTACATGATTGACGACGGGCAGCGGCGGACGTTCGTCCCGCGTCAACTCGTCAACGAAGAGGACGTCAGCACTGAGAATCTGCAAACCTCCGACGAGTTTACACTCACCACCGCCTTCCCGCGTCAGGATGTCAGTCCGGCTGTCATCGGCTCTTCCCTGGAAGTGACGCCCTTTGATGAGTACGGAAGACGGCGCGTGATACTCGCGGCTCATCCCAACAACCTTCCCGTGGTTCAGGAGATCTCCCTCCTGCGCCCCGATACGGTGACCGTTTTCAGCCGAACTCCCCGATGGACACACGAACTCAGCACAAATGCTTTGGAAAATGACGTCCTGCTGTCCCTGCTTGAACGGGCGACCGATGCAGACAGTCCTCAGGACCAATTGCGAATCGTGCGTTTTCTGACCGACGCTCAGCGGTATTCGCTTGCAATGCAACGCCTCGACTCGCTGCGACAGCGATTCCCGGAAATGGCAGATCGGGCCGAACAGACCCAGGAGCAGATCCAACACCTGATCGCCGTCAAAGCGCTGGGCGAAATCCGGGAGAGACAACGAGCCGGTCAGCATCAATTCGCCATCGAGTACGCGCAGAAATATCCGATCGAGAAAGTGAGTGCACTGGTTGTGCGAGAGTCACGCGACGTGATCGAGCACTATCAGCAACTCGACCAAAAGATCGAGAAGGCCCAAATGTTGCTGGGAACTCTGCAGGCTGACCTGGATGCTAAGACGTTTGAGAGTGTGTCTCCTTTGAGGTCGCTTGTCAGCGATGAACTGTCCTACGACACGATCGACAGGCTGGAGCCGTTCCTCCGCACCGAGCATGACGACACGTTGACCGCCGAAGATAAACTGGGATTGGCCTACACCGGTTGGCTGCTCGGCGACGCACGAGCGGAAACGAGTCTCAAGCTTGCAATTCGACTTTGGCGAGCGAGGTTTCTTGTCGTCGAATACCTGAGAACCGAAAGTGAAACTGACCGAGGAAATCTCCTGAACGAATTAAGAGAGATCGACGGAGCCACGGTTGAGATCGTCGCCGCGATGGTCCCACTGCTGCCGATGCCTCGGAGCACAATCGCTGTTGAGCCGGGAGTCCCGTTGACGATTGAACTGCCTGCCGCTGGTGATGCCGATTCGGTGAGGTATTCGGTCGTTGTCCCCCCCGAGTACTCGCCCAGCCGTCAATACCCGGTGCTCGTCACCCTCGGGAACCGTGGAGTGGACCTTGAGAAGTCGATTCGCTGGTGGGCCGGCACGGCTGAGGCTCCGGGAATTGCGATGAATCGAGGGTACATTGTCATGTGCCCGGAATACGCGAGCGAAAACGCCGCCGAATACACGTACTCATCTGCCGCTCATCATGCGGTGCTTGCATCGATCAGAGACCTTCGGCAACGGTTCAATGTCGACTCGAATCGCATCTTCCTCACCGGACATGGCATGGGAGGAGATGCCGCATTTGACATCGGCATGTCGCATCCCGATGTGTTCGCCGGCGTCATCCCCTTCGTCGGTCTCTGTGAAAATCACTGCCAGGTGTACTGGCGGAACAGTCCTGACTTGGCATGGTATGTCGTCGGCGGTGAGAAGGATCGTAACGCGGTCGAGGAGAATGCCAAGGTCCTCAACCGGATGGTGCTTCGCGGGTACGACTTGACGTATGTCGAATACGTGGGTCGGGGCTACGAGTCGTTTCTCGAAGAACGCCCGCGAATCTTCGAATGGATGGCACTCGCCCCGCATCGACGAGCCCCCGAACCGCAGGAGTTCCATATCGAGGTCCTGCGTCCCGGTGATGCGAGTGTCCACTGGTTGCAAGCGGACGGCTTCGAAGAGCAGGCTCTCCAACCGGTCAACTGGGACAACGGTCGTCCCAAATCTCGTCCGGAGGTCGTTGACGGCAAGATCAAACCAAGTGGTGCCATCTATGTGACGACGACGGCGGGTCGGGTCACCATCAAGCTATCGCCGTCATTGATTGACTTCGAACAACGAATCGAAACGCGGGTCAGCCGGAAGCGACCCTTCCGCGATTTCGTGAAGCCGGAAATGAAGACTTTGCTGGACGACCTTCGAGAACGAGGCGACCGACAGCGGCTGTACTGGGCGAAAATCGAGTTCTGATGCCCGACTGGGAATCCGGGCAGTCGTGAACCCGGTCATGTATTGTCGACCATCGTCGAACGATCGAACGACTCCAGCGCAGTTGCGACCAGACCGGCGATATCGAGACCGAGGTCGGCCAGGAGTTCATCGCGGCTGCCATGTTCGATGAACCGGTCAGGAATGCCAAGTCGTCGAATGTTCTGAGTCGGCAGTCGGGCATCGTTGGCCGCTTCGAGGATGGCTGATCCGAACCCGCCGTTGAGTGTGCTTTCTTCAACGGTGATGACAAAGCCCGTCTCGCGAACGGCTCGAAAGATCGTGTCGGTGTCCAGCGGGCGCAGGAATCGGGCATTGACCACGCCGACGTCGAGTCCCTGCTCTTTGAGTACAGCAGCCGCTTCGACACAACGGGGGAACAATGCCCCAAAGGTGACGAATGTGCCGTCGGCGCCCCAGCGATAAACGTCCGCCTTACCCAATTCCACGGGATTCGCCGATCGCTTGACCAGTTCAGCGTCCGTCTTTGGGTAACGAATCGATGCCGGCCCATCGTAAGAGAGTGCAAAGTCAAGCATCGGAGCGACATCCGCTTCGTCACCCGGAGCCATGACTACGATATTCGGGAACGTCCGCAAGTAAGTGTTATCGAAGACGCCGTGATGCGTTGGGCCGTCCGGTCCGCAGAGTCCTGCTCGATCGAGACAGAATGTGACCGGCAGGTTCTGGAGTGAAACTTCCTGGAAGATGTGATCAAACGACCGCTGCAGGAAGGTGCTGTAGATGTCAACGATCGGTCGCATGCCCGCTTTGGCCATGCCGCCAGCGAACGCGACCGCATGAGCTTCGCAGATGCCCGTGTCGAAGAACCGGTCCGGGAACTCATCGCGAATGGGCCCCAACTTGTTGCCCGCACACATGGCCGCCGTGAGGACGCACACGCGTTCATCCTGCTGCATGGCGGATTGAATCGCATCGCTGACGACGTCGGTGTACGCCGGCCGACTCGCCTTGCCGTGGAAGACGATTTCATCATCCTCGGTCCGCTCGAACGGAGCAGGTGTATGAAACTTGACCGGGTCTTCGCAAGCCGGCTCGAAGCCGTGCCCCTTGCGGGTGAAGACATGCAGCAACACTGGCCCCTGCACATCCTTGACCAGTTCGAGTGCGTCACGCAGCCCGAAGAGGTCGTGTCCATCGACCGGGCCGATGTAACGGAAGCCCATCTCCTCGAAGAGCATGCCTCCGTGGAAGAAGCCTTTGAGCGCGTCCTTGAAGTCTGCGAGGACTTGTTCGGTCGGCTTGCCGACAACCGGAATCTTGTTGAGGATCCAGGACACATCCTTCTTGAGACCGTCGTAGAATGGAGCGACGCGGGCTTTGTCGAGATAGCTCGCCAGTCCTCCCACGCGCGGACAAATCCCCATCTCGTTATCGTTGAGGATGACCAGCAGGTCCTTCTTGAGACCGGCAGCGTTGTTCATCGCCTCGAAGACCACGCCAGACGGCAGTGCACCATCGCCAATGACCGCGACCGACTTGCGACCCTCCTCCTGGTGCAGCAGATCATCGCCCGCCTTCAGTCCCAGCACGGTCGACACACTCGCACCGGCGTGACCCGTCATGAACAGGTCGTATTCGCTCTCCTCCGGGTTGGGGTAACCCATGAGGCCCCCCTTGGTTCGTATCGAGTGAAAGTCCAGATAGCGACCAGTCACCAGCTTGTGTGGGTAGATCTGATGCCCCGTGTCCCAGATCAACCGGTCTTTTGTGAAGTCAAACACGAGATGCAGCGCAATGCAAAGTTCGACGACACCCAGGTTACTCGCAAAGTGAGCGGGGCGATCCTCGACGATCTGACACAACACTTCGCGGATCTCGTCTGCGAGCGTTTTGAGTTGGTCATCGGAAAGCGACCGGATCTCCGCCGGGTCTCCGATCAGAGGGAGCAATTCGATCTTCATCAGCGGTCTCTCGCTATCACGTAGTGAGCCATGGCTTCCAAGCGCTGGCCTCGCGAGCCGAAATCGGCGATCGCCCGACAAGCGTCGTTCACAAGTTCCTCTGCTCGGCGACGACTCTCCGCCTCACCGAGCAACGCCGGGTACGTCAGTTTCCCGGCTTCGACGTCCTTCCGAACCTGTTTCCCCATTGTCTCCGAATCTCCACAAACGTCCAGTAGGTCGTCGGCAATTTGGAAAGCCAGTCCAATTGACTCTCCATACGTCGTCAAGTTGCGAAGAGTTTGAGGATTTGCCCCTGCAATTCTGCCGCCCATCGAGAGGGCACTGCACAGCAGACGCCCCGTCTTGCGGCGGTGAATGGATTCCAATGCGGAAGTGCGAATGTGGAATGCGGAATCATCGCCCTCTTCTCCGCATTCCGCATTCCCACTTCCCCCTTGTAGGTCGGCCATCTGTCCGCCGACCATGCCTGTCATGCCCGCAGCACCCGCAAGATCAGCACAACAGGCGGCAGCGACCTCCGGTGGCTGAACCTCTGTCGCGATGATCTCGAAGGCGAGTGTCAGCAGTCCGTCTCCTGCGAGTATGGCGGTTGCTTCGTCGAATTGGATGTGATTCGTCGGCTGTCCACGCCGTTCTGCGTCATCGTCCATTGCGGGGAGATCGTCGTGAATAAGCGAATAGGTGTGGACCATCTCGATCGCACACGCGGCGGGCATCGCCACTTCAATCTCTTCACCGCAGGCTTCACATGCCATTAACACCAACAACGGTCGAAGCCGCTTGCCTCCCGCCATCAGACTGTACGACATGGCCTCCTGTAGTCTCGCCGGGCAATCCGGCCCACGATCGAGCGACGCACTCAGACGCTCCTCGACCAGCATTCGCCACTGAGCCAACTGTTCATTCATGGGGCGGCGGGTGCGGTAATCGATGGGGATTTGCTGACAATGGTGGGTTCGTTACACGTTTTGATCATATCGAATTCCTGGCTGTGACTGAATGATCGCAGCCCTGCTGGAGACGCCGGGGAGACTTGCATGAACTCAACAGAAGCCTTCTGATTGATGTCAGGACCAGTTTCGACTTTTTCAGCAGGTTGATCACTCACGATGCCACACCTCGACCGCTTCGCTTTGATGCTCTGCATGAGTTTACTGCCTGTGGAAGCTTTGCTCGCCGATGATGCGCAACAAGCCGCGTCACTCAATGTCACCGTGCCTGTGCGGATGGAGTACCTGATCTACACACCGCCGGGGTATGCGTCGTCAGAGACGGCACACGCGAAATGGCCGTTGTTGTTGTTTCTACATGGGGCCGGGGAACGTGGGGATGACATCGAGTTGGTCAAGTTTCATGGACCGCCGAAGTTGATTGACCAAGGGCAACCGTTTCCGTTTGTCGTCGTTTCTCCGCAGTGCCCCAAGGATCGACGTTGGGAGCCAATTGAGTTGATGGCCCTGCTGGATGAGATCGAGGTCAACTATCGCATCGACGCAGATCGCATCTACGTGACTGGGCTGAGTATGGGAGGATTTGGCACGTGGGAACTGGCGTCCTATGCACCCGATCGTTTCGCAGCCATCGTGCCGATTTGCGGTGGAGGGGAGAAGTTCTGGATGAAGCACATCACCCATGTGCCGACCTGGATTATCCATGGTGGCGAAGACTCTGGTGTGCTTCCGGAGCGATCACAGGAGTTGTACGAGGAACTCATTGAAAAGGGGGGAAACGTGCGACTGACGATCGCCCCACACACCGGGCACCTCGTCTGGACGTCGTTCTACAACAACCCGGAACTCTACGGCTGGCTGCTTCAACAGCGAAGAAAGCCTAAGAAAGCCGATGGTCCTTGATTCATTGGTCGAGTCCTCCATAATTGAATTGATCGACGCAACTGGAGAAGACACCATGCTCAAGGCCGACGACTTTGAACGATTCCGCACCATTCTCCTGAAAGTGGAGAGTCGCATTCGCGGCGACTACGAGCACCTTACCGATGAGGCGCTCGAAAACTTCGGGGATTCCCGCAGCCCGCAGCACCTCGCTGAATTGGGCACCGATGCCTACGAACGAGAGTTCTCGCTGAGATTTGCCGAGTCGGATCAGCACGTTCTCGAAGAGATTTACGAGGCACTGAAGCGCATCGACGACGGGACATACGGCCTATGCGAAGACTGCCTCGCTGCTGGCAAATCCAAGTCCCGTTCGATCATTCCGAAAACGCGTTTGAAAGAGATCCCTTACACTCGACACTGTGTCTCGTGTGAGCGAGAACGGGAAGCGCGGTCCGCCTGATGAGCGGCCCCGGTGCAGCGTTCCGATGATGAATTCGGGGTGGGTGACAGGGTCAGACCATCGGGATGGCCCGGGTATTGTGCGTCCAACCACCGGGGCCATCCGCTTCGCTTCTGACCCCGCCACCCGAAAACTAAGCTGTGAGGCTCCACTGGCTCGTCTCGAACAGTGCGTCATTCGGGCGGTGGAGGCAGTTCCTCGTAACGACCACGAACGGGAGCGGTCAGCAACTCGACGCCTTCCGGATCCAGCGTCGCAGGCTCGTTGGGCACGATGTCAATCAAGTTCTGTTGACTTGTCGAGTTCGCGATGTGCGCGTTCGGTACGATTTCGATGTCTCCGCTCAGTTCGGCCGGCGGAGGCGTATGACGGATCAGCGGTGAATTCGCCCGCGAGGCGAGGGGCGATGGCACGTTTCGTGGAGTGATTCGAGGAGGCAGCCCAAAACCAAACATGCGTCGCTGCCCCGTGTCAGCCTGCTGCGATCCTGGCGGACGACGGAACGAGTCACGCGGCAGGATGACCGGTCCGCTCTCGCTCGGTTGTTGCTGAGGCGCAAGTGTTGGCTGCGATCCGCCACTTGGAGCAGAACCCTGAATCGGCGCAGGGTCGATCGCCTGCCATCCCTGTCGACCCGTTGCACATCCCGTGCTGCTCAGAGTCGATGTCAGGAATAAAAAGACGCCGAAAATGGTGGCCGTCAATCTCGACATATCTCGGTCAAATCGGTTCATAGCGCCTCATGGGTGACGTCGGGCACGACAACATTTCTGTGTTGATCCCTTGCCCCAGCAGTTCCTGGGAGACTCAGCGACTCCGTGGTCAAGCGAACCGCGAGGCAATGCGGTCACCGTCAACAGTACGGTTCGTCTTCGACACCCAGGCGATAGGTCAGTTCCTGGAACTGCTCGGCAAACTCGTCACTCGACGAGTGGACGTGCTCGGCCTCTGTGATGAATCGCAGATCGTCACTGCAGCGCAGATTGTAGTCCGAGAGCACTTCCTCGAACGGCCACAGGTCCTGCCCATAGATGATCAACAGCTTGTGCTCGTCGAATTGAACCTCGAAGGGAATCCGGGGGTTGAGCACCGCAACACCGGTGCAACCGTCATCGAGCAGAAGGTCTTCGTAGTCATAGAGCGTGCTCTTGAGCACCGGGAGGTCCATCTGCTCGCGGTACAAGTCTTGATGACTGCCGGCTTGCGTGTCGTGGCTCGTCTCCAGCACGAGATCGACCTCATCACCCAACGGGTCCAGCAGGTCGATGAACAGGTCAAACAGTTTCTCCCGGGTCTCCGCAATCATGAGCACGGGAACGTCTGCTCCCGTCTCCTTGTCGCGATAGACGTCGCGGCGATATCCCGCACTCGGAACGACTTCGAGATTGAACGACGGTCGGACGGCATCGGTGAGCAGAAAACTCCCGTAACGGGCGATGTTCAGATGCTCCTCGAGTTGAATCTCGGTCACCTGATTGAAGCTGCTGTGCTCGGCAGCCGTGTGCTCTTCTCGCAAGGTGCTCTTGATGAACCGCTTCAGGAACCCCATGACAATCTTCCCCTCAGGGTCGTGCGGCCATCACCGCTCACGACAGTGGTATTCAGAATCTCGGTCAATTAGTCCGTCAGACGAAACTTTCCATGAGACGACGTTCCGTGAGATGAGGTGCAGGAACCACACCACCACAACCGCCAGACACACGCTGGGGAGTCGCGACAGCCAACTCTACCTCCTGTTTTGCCGGTTGCTTGAGCTCGATTGCCAGTCCGGCGAGATTCCGTCTGGCACATTGCGTGCCGCTCGGGGCGTACCGACTGCGCAGAAATGTTTGTTAGGAAAGAGGTTCCGGTCCTACTGGTCTGAAAGCCGATCAGCAGACATAATCGATACAATGCTCCGCTCGATCGTTACCGTGTGAACGATCCACGCAATCGGCGTTGCAGAACCGACAACGAAACCTCATTCAGCTTTGACGTTGTTTCAATCCCCACGGAAGGCCTCCCGAATGTCCGCACGTGCTTCACTGGCTCTTGCCACGCTCCTTCTGCTCATCCCACACGTCAGTTCACTCTCCGGCGACGATTCGCGTCCGGACGGGAAGATTCTCGATGACACGTGGCAGGTCGTGTACATCCAAGGTCAACGAGTGGGATACATTCACTCCCTGACTTGGGAATCGGGCGAGGGGGACGCACACCGCATCTGGTCGGAATCCCGCACGCAGATGTCCATCACCCGCTTTGGTGGTTCGCTGACGATGACGGTCATCCAAAAGACCGAAGAGGACCGCGACGGCAATCTCCTTTCCTTCCAGCTGGACACGGACAATCAACCGGTCAGCCATACGGTCGTCTCGGGAGTTGTCAAAGGCGACACACTTCACATCACAACGACCGCAGCGGGAAAGTCGAAAGAGTCAACACAGCCCTGGGACAACGACGTCAAGTCGCCCGTCTATCAGGACCGGTTGATGGAGGACGACCCGGTCGAGCCGGGTGAGACGCAAACGATGCGGATCTTCGACCCCCAGTTCCTCAAAGTCGGCACGGTCACCGTTAACGGATTGGAGCCGGCGACGACTGAACTCCTCGACGGAAGCACACCGGCACTCGACCGCGTCTCCATCTCACATTCGCTTGTTCCACTGATGAAGATGACGGCTTATCAAGACGAGGTCGGCGAAACGGTCAAGACGGAAACCAATCTTCTCGGGATGGTCGCTTACACGGTTTCGCGTGAAGAGGCTCTCAAAACGATTGAGGGCAAACAACTCGATCTTGCCCTCGATACGCTGGTCAAGGTGGATCAAATCAAGGACGCCCATCGTCAGAAAAAAATCGTCTACGATGTCACGATTGACGGTCCGTCTGAGTTGATGTCCATTCCCAAGGGAAGCACGCAAACGGTCGAACGTCTCCGCAACAACACGATCCGCGTGACCGTGCAGGCTCTTCCGCTGTCACCGGGCGAAAAACAAGAGCCCACACCCGTCGACGACTCGTACCTTGCCTCATCACGTTACCTGGAATGTGGACATTCGTCCGTCATCAAACACGCAGACGCAGCCGCGAAGGATCTGACCAACCCAACCGACATCGCAATCGCGATGGAACGCTATGTGCACCAGAATCTGAATGCCAAGAACTTCTCGACCGCGATGGCGACTGCCGCTGAAGTTGCAGTCAGCCTCGAAGGAGACTGCACCGAACATGCGATGCTGCTCGCCGGCATGCTGCGAGTGAAAGGCATCCCCTCTCGTGTGGCCATCGGTCTCGTGTACGTGGATCGCCTCTCCGCATTCGGAGGTCACATGTGGACGGAAGCGTATCTCGAAGGTCGCTGGGTCCCTCTGGACGCGACGCTCGGTTACGGAGGCATCGGCGCCGGTCATCTCAAGTTCGCCGACTCAAGTCTGTCCGACGACGGCCCAGCCCCCGTCACGGTGTTCGTCCCCCTCGTGAGTTCACTCGGCAAGATGTCGATCAAGGTCGTCGACGACAATGAAAAATAGCGGAAAGAATTGAACCACGGATTTCACGGATGGCGCGGATAAAAAAGAGAGTTCCTCAACCCGCGACAGCGATCCGTGTCATCCGTGAAATCCATGGTAAATGATTGCCGGGTGGCGATCGGACCACGGACTCCTCAGGCATCTGGCCAGGCGACATTCTTGCAATCCAAGTGCACTTCCGACTGTAAATTGTGCAACGTCAGAAGATGTACCAGGTCGCTCACAATGACCACCCAGAAATCACATCACCCATAACATCCGTAGAGGCAGCAGCTTGCGGCATGCCATCCGCGGCACCGGCACAAGTCCGGCGCATTCGGCACGATCCCTGCATAACTCCTTCTCCGATGCCCACGAGCATCACAGAGAGAGGAAATCCCTTCCGGCCGCCTGAGAAACGGCCACAATCCCGCCCCAGAGTCACACCTCTAATATCCCCTGAGAAGCCGTGAGGACCCGCATCCTCACGGCTTCTTGTCTTTCTTTGACTTCGGCTCTCACCACTTGCCGTTCTCACCGTAGACGTCGTCGCCAGACGGCGGATGCAGAGACGGTCGATCCTCCCCCGGCGGCCGGCTTCTGGCGAAGACCGGCTACCATTGCCAGTTCACCTGCACCGTTTGTCATTCTGCCGGTCCGTCGATAATCTGCCTTCTGATTCATTCTTTCATCAATCACAGGAAGCACCCATGTCCGATGTGACCATTCAAACGCGTGAGAACGGCCCGTTCCTCGTCACCGGCCCGGCCAAGGTCGTCGACCATCAAGGCAATGAGTTCGACCTCAAGGGCAAAGACACATTCGCCCTTTGCCGCTGTGCGGCCTCCAAGAATCGCCCCTTCTGTGACGGCAGCCACAAGGAATGCGGCTTCGTCGCGGGCGAGACTGCCTGACGGAATTCTCGAACACCGGTGAACCATGTCCGACTGGGACGAGACCGATGACTGGACCGAGGAGTCGGACGATGACCAGGGTGTCGACGTTCGCCCCTGTCCATCCTGCGGAGTCGAGATCTACGAGGAAGCCGAACGCTGTCCGCACTGCGGCGAGTACGTCGTCTGGTCGAACTCCGCATTCGCCGGCAAACCCAAGTGGTGGGTCGTGCTTGGCATAATGGGAATCATTGCTGTGATTGTCGTTCTGGCATCGCTTTGATTTGAGCATGAACAATGCGGCTGATCATCCCGAAATCGAATGTCCACAGTGTGGCGATATGAATGATCAAGGCAGCCGCACATGCTCTATGTGTGGTCACGACTTCACCGATACAGATTCACGACGACCCGTGCATCGTTTGGCAATCTTTCTGTTGGTCTGTTTAGGCTTGGTCGTCAGTTTGACAGCCTTTGCATTCGTACTTGAACTCTGAGGGAAACACATGCTTGCGGGACAAATCACCAAGCCCGGGCGAATCGAACTGATCGAGATCGATGAACCCACGCTGCCGGATGAACCCGGACACATCATTTTCCAGCCGGAGTTGACCTGTCTGTGTGGATCGGACTTGCCGTACTTCGACGGGCAACTCACGAGTGAACCGCATCGCGTCGGCCACTCGCTGCACGAGATGATCGGCACCGTCGTCGACACCAACGGCGAACGCTTTCGTCCGGGGGAGCGAGTCCTCGCGGTGCCCATCAATCAGGTCGGACTCTTCGAGCGTTATGCACTGACGGAGTTGCGTGCGATCCCACTCGACCCGCGCCCCGAAGAAGAGCACGCCCTGCTGGCCCAGCCGCTAGGCACGGTGCTCTATGCACTGCGAAAGATGCCGTCGTTCATCGATCAGACGGTTGCCATCGTCGGACAAGGCCCCATCGGTCAGATGTTCTGTGCTGTTCTGCGTAATCTGGGAGCGCGACAGATCATCGCCATCGACAAGCTCGAAAGCCGCCTCGCACTCAGCCCGCGAATGGGAGCAACAACAACCATCTGCAACGCAAATGACGACCCGGCTGCCATCGTTGCAGACCTGACCAACGGCCAACTTGCGGACGTCGTCATTGAAGCCGTCGGCCATGAGAAACAGCAACTCAACCTGTGCCTCGATCTGGCGACAAAGTTCGGACGTATCCTCTCGTTCGGCGTGCCTCCCGAAACAATCGACGGCCTCAAGTGGAACGCCTTCTTCCGCAAGAACCTCACGATCCACACCAGCGTCGAACCGGACTTTACCCGCGACTTTCCCCTCGCGATGCGGTGGATCTCCGAAGGCCGCATCGACCTGCGCCCCCTGCTGACGCATCGTTACCCATTGAGCGAGATCCAAACCGCCTACGAGACCTTCCGCGACAAGAAAGACGGCGCTCAGAAAGTGCTCGTCGACTTTCCCGCAGGAAAGTAGTCATCACGCTCCGTCATGATGACAATATCGCTCACACTCGTCCCGATGCGTCGTAAGCGCGCTCTTCGTCCGTTCTTCACACGTAAGCGAAACGACTGCGAGGCGTTACTTTGTCGTCAGAGCGATCCCTTGGATGACGGCACGCCGGTCTGTCGCGGGTCGATCGTGACGGCCACCCGCAGTGCCCTTGCGGTCGCCTTGAACATCGCCTCCGCAATGTGATGCGAGTTGCTGCCGTGATGGAGGACGAGGTGCAGATTCATCAATGCGTTCGCTGCGAATGCCTGCCAGAAGACCTCGACCAATTGCGAATCGAACTCGCCGATCTTTTCCGTCGAGAAGGTGAAGTCATCAACGAGCCAGAAACGTCCGCTCAGATCGAGAGCGGATGTGACGAGCGTCTCCTCCATCGGAAGAGTCATCGACCCGTAGCGAGTGATCCCCGCCTTGTCGCCAACCGCTTCGAGCAGCGCCTGTCCGAGGCAAATTCCGGTGTCCTCGACCGTGTGATGCTGATCAACCTCCAGATCGCCGTCCGCTTTGACCGTGAGGTCGAACAGTCCGTGCTTGGCAAACAGCGTGAGCATGTGGTCGAAAAACCCGACGCCCGTCGCGATATCGGACTCACCCGTCCCGTCCAGATCGAGCGTGAGCGAGATGTCAGTCTCTTTAGTCTTGCGATTGATCGTAGCAGTGCGGGACATGAGCGATCTTTGGATTGATAGAAGCAGAAGAAAGATGCCGATTTGAGATCTGAAATCTCAAATCTCAGATCGCACGGCGTCGTGTAACTGACGGGAGACTAGACGATGTCTGCCAACGCGTCCAGCAGAGTATCAATCTCCTCATCTGTCCCCACGGTGATCCGTAGGCCGTCGACATGCGCCTCCGGGAACTGCATGAAGCGAACCAGAATCTTGCGTGACTTGAGGGCTTCGTACAGTGTCTGATGTTCGTGCGCCTCGTGCGTTGACCAAACGAAGTTCGCCTGACTGTCGACCACCGCGAAGCCGAGTTCCTGCAAGCGAGTCGTCAGGCGAGCGCGGGTGGCTTTGATCCTTGCCGTGTTGTCGAGCATCCACTGCTGATCCTCAATGGCTGCTGTGCCCGCGGCGAGGGCGAGGGTGTCGCAGTTGTAGCTGTCCTTGACCTTCCGCATCTGTTCGATGTGCTCCGGGTGGGCGATGGCAAAGCCCAAGCGCAGCCCGGCGAGTGAATACGACTTGCTCAGCGTGCGGGTGACGATGATCTTCGAGCCGTAATCTCCCTTGAGCAGTTCCATTCGATGCGGTTTGTCGGCGAAGTCGCCGTACGCTTCGTCGAGAACGAGCAACCCCTGCGGCGGGATGAGGGCACAGATCGTCTCATCATCCCAGCGATTGCCCGACGGCGAATTCGGATTCGGCACAAACACCAGCTTCGCCCGACTTGTCGTTTCGCATGCCTGCTCAATGTTCCATGACCAGTCAGGATTCAATCGCATCCGCTCGTGCTCGGCCCCCTGGATGTCAGCCAGCGTCTCGTACAGGATGTAGCTCGGATAGGGGTACGCCACCAACTCGCCCGGATCGGCGTATGTCCGCAGCAGGATCGTCAGGTTCTCATCGCTGCCGTTCGCGGGGAGCACCCAGTCGGGATCGATGTCGAACAACTCGCCAACCGCTCGACGAAACGACGTCGAGACCGGGTCCGGATAGATGTTCATCCGACCCCGCGCGGCTCGCTCGATCGCCTCGACGACGAGTGGCGAACACGGGTATGGGTTCTCATTCGTATTGAGCTTCACCCACCCCGCTTCCTGCGGCTGCTCACCGGGGACATAACCTTGAATACGTTGGATGTTGGGACGGGCGAGGGACATATGTTTGGTTCTTCGTTTAGATGAAACACGGATGACGCGGATCGGGCGGATGTTGGCGGATCAAGAAGATGTTCGGGAATGTCACGCTCGGATTATTCTTCCGTGCAATCCGTGCAATTCTCTAGAAGACAAGGACGGTTCAGGACTGATCAGAAAGATGTGTAGCGGGTCAAATGCTCTTTCCACTGACTGGCCCAAGGCAATTCCGACAATCTCATGTTTAGAGATATGGCCGAAATTATCTCTGATCTCCACTTGATCGCCAATGTTGAAGTTCGCTCGATCAGATGTGAAACGTCCGCTAATCGCGATACGTTCTCCGGGAACGCGGACTGCCGCATCGATCACAAAAGCTTGGTCGTCGGTCATGGTTCTGAAGATCAGCGACTATCTGCTAATTCCGCGTCATCTGTGTTCTATTCCCAATCCTTCGATTCTTACGGCACAGTATTTGAACTCCGGAATCTTCCCGTCTGGATCAAGCACGTCGTTGGTCAGGAGGTTGGCGGCGGCTTCTCGGAAGTGGAAGGGGATGAAGACGCTGCCCGGGTCGACCGATGGATCGGCGACGGCCTCAAGTTCGATTTTTCCACGACGGCTACTCACCTGGACCATTTGGCCATTGGCGAGGTTCAGGGTCAGCAGGTCGGACGGGTGCACTTTGACGAAGGCGGACGGGGCAATTGCGTCGAGGGCCTTGCTGCGACGGGTCATGCTGCCGGTGTGCCAGTGTTCGAGCACGCGACCTGTCGTCAGCACAAGGGGATACTCCGCATCCGGGAGTTCGGCAGGCGGGAGATAGTCGCACGGCGCAAACTTGCCTCGGCCATTCGCTGTCGGAAAGCGGTCACCGAACAGGATCTGAGTACCATCCTCCGTGTTGGGATCGGCACATGGCCAGAGCTTGCCCGTCGATCCCAGATTCTCGTGGGAGAGACCGGCGTAGTTCTTCGTCAGGCCTGCAAACTCTTCGAAGATTTCAGCCGGTGAGTCGTACTGCATCGACAACCCCACGCGGCTCGCGATCTCACAGATGATCTGCCAGTCGGGGCAAGCCTCGCCGGGGGGATCGAGAATCTTGCGGCCCAGTTGCACGCGGCGATCGGTGTTGGTGTAGGTGCCATCTTTCTCGAAGTAGCTCGTTGCTGGCAGAATGACATCCGCGAACTCAGCGGTCTCTGTCAGGAAGATGTCCTGCACCACGAGGAAGTCGAGTGACGCGAGCGCCTTGCGGACCTTGTTGACGTTGGGGTCGCTGAGAAACGGATTCTCGCCGAGGATGTACATCCCGCGGATGTCTTTGCTGAGAGCCCCGGCCATGATTTCGACGACGGTGAGGCCGGGTTGCTCTTCCAGTTCGCGGCCCCAAGCCGTCTCAAACTTGTTGCGAACCGATGAATCGCTGACGGCCTGATAGTCCGGGTACACCATCGGGATGAGGCCCGCGTCACTGGCCCCCTGCACGTTGTTTTGACCACGCAGCGGATGCAGACCGGTTCCCGGCTTGCCGACGTTTCCCGTCATCAGACAGAGCGAGATGAGACAGCGTGCGTTGTCCGTGCCGTGCGAGTGCTGAGAGATGCCCATGCCCCAGAAGACGAGCATTCTCGGGGTTGAGGGACGAGGTTTGAGGGTTGAGGAACCTCCGATCGTGCGAGCGATTGCTCGAATCTCGTCGGGTTCAATGCCGCAGATCGGCGAAGCCTGTTCGGGCAAGAAGCCACGGAGGACGAGTGCTTTGAGTTCTTCAAAGCCTTCCGTACGCTCGTTGATGAACTGCTGGTCGATGAGGTCCTCTGCGATCAGGACATGCATGACGGCGTTGTAGAAGGCAACGTCGCTGCCCGGCTTGATCTGGGCGAAGTGGGTAGCGAAGTCGGCGAGGTCATGACGTCTGACGTCCACGATGATCAGCTTCGTGCCTTTCCGCACGGCCTCTTTGATGAATGTCGCAGCAACCGGGTGATTGGATGTTGCATTCGAACCGGTGAGCAGACAGATGTCGGCGTTCTGCACGTCGGCGAACACGTTCGTGACGGCGCCGCTGCCGATTGTTTCCATGAGTGCGGCAACCGACGAGGCATGACACAGCCGCGTGCAATGATCGACATTGTTTGTGCCGAAACCGGCGCGGATCAGCTTCTGGAAAAGATAGGCCTCCTCGTTGGAACACTTGGCGGAGCCGAACCCCGCAAGGGCGCTGCTGCCGTGTTCATCTCGAATCGCCCGCAAACGCTCGCCGACCAGATTGAGAGCCTCCTCCCAAGTTGCCTCTCGGAAATCTGGGAGAACCTCATCGTAGTCGACGATCCCACCCGGCTTGCTTGCTCGATGAGAATCGATCTCACCGATAACATCTCCCGACAGAGGTCCCTTCGGATACGCGGCGTCAATACGAATGAGCGGTTTGGTCAGTCGCTGGGGATGGTGTGCGTAGTCCCAACCATATCGGCCCTTGACGCAGAGCCGCTCGTGGTTGACGGGGCTTTCACGTCCGTCGGCGTAGACGATCTGATCGCCGCGAGAATGGACCGTGAGTGAGCAACCGACGCCGCAATAAGGACAGACGGTTTCGGTCGGTGTGTCGTTTGCCTCCGGCATTATAGGTAGAGTGATCGCCTTGTTCGTAAGTGCGTTCGTCGGACAGGCCGCTGCACACTCTCCACAGGAGACGCAGGTACTCTGTCCCATCGGTTGATTCAGATCAAATGCGATGCGTGCAGAGTGCCCCTTACCGGTACGACCAATGACATGATTGTTCTGGACATCATCACACGCACGGATGCAGCGGTCGCAGAGGATGCAGGAGGCGTGGTCGACAGCGATGACGGGCGAGGATGTGTCGAATGCGGAACGCGGAATGCGGAACGCGGAAGTGTTCGATGATAACGAACCTCCGCATTCCCCATTCCCACTTCCGACTTCCATTCCAAGCCCGTAGTGATGACCGAGAGTTGTCAGCTCGCACTGATTGGCAGAGGCTTGTCGCTCTCCCTCGTCCGGGTGCTCGCTGAGGAGCAGCTGCGTGAGCATCTTGCGGTGTTGCTCGACCTTTTCTGACGAGGCGTCCACCGTCATTCCATCGGCGCACTGCCTCATGCAGGAGGGGGCGAGGACGCGTTCGCCAATGTCGACGACGCACATGCGGCAGACGCCGACCGGGTCGAGTCTGGGGTCGTGACACAGTGCGGGGATGTCGATGCCGGCCTGTCGTGCGGCTTCCCAGATGGTCGTCCCCTCGTCGACGGTCACCTCCTGGCCGTCAATGGTGACCGTAACCGTGTCACGGGCAGGTGCAGTCGCGGAGGGCATGACTCGAATCTCAGTCGAGGGTATGTGCTTGTCTGGAGTTGTCGCCTGAATTCAGGGAGACACGATCGCCATTGTAGCGAATCGCGACTGTCAGTCCTGTGTCGACGTCTCAGTCGCGGCCAGAACTTTGTCGAGCATCTCGACGCAGGCCTCCGCGAGTGGACGCAGGGGCTCGTCACTTTGCCATGCTGTTGAGATCATCGTTCGGTGGTACCACTCCACCTCTTCTCGACCGGCACGGAAGCGGCTCCACATGTCCTCTCCCGCTTCCATGTCGAATAGCATCGTCGACAGATTGTGCAGCTTGTCAGCGAGTACGATTGCCCGGGCAGCGAGAGGTGCCGATTCGACCTGTTCAAGATGTTCGAGTTTTCGGTCCTTCCACGGACGCATCACGTTTTGATCGTCGTACTTTTTCTCAGTCAATGCCGCAACGAATTCCACGACGCCCGGAGGGCACGCTGCAGCGAGTTCATCGAGAGTACACTCCGTGTCCTCGACCGCATCGTGCAGTAGTGCGGCTGCGATGATCTCGTCATCATCGAAGCCGAACCGCATCAGCAACATCGCCACACCGAACGGATGAGTGATGTAGGGGATGTCACTTCCCTTGCGGGACTGCGGGCGGTGATGAGTGGCCGCGATGCGGAGCGCCCGCTCGATCATCGGCGACCAATGAGCGGAAGACGATTCTGCGTCCGTGCTGTTCACGACTCGACCAATTCTCTGTTCGCTTCCGCGCGGTCGATGGGATTGAACGTCACGTACTCCCAATGGCGATAGTGTTCCGATTTTTTGAGCAACTCGGAATGTTTGCCGACGGCTTCCACCTTGCCGTTCCGCAGAAAAACGACCTGCCCACAGCGACGCACGGTCGACAGGCGTGACGGCAGAAACAGGACCGTTCGATCGCGACTCAAGCGAGTGTAAGCGTCATCGAGCAGGGCCTTGGTGTCTTTATCGAGTTGGGTATGAGGTTCTTCGATGATCAGGACGGCCGGCTTGTGAAGAGCAGCGCGGGCCAGCCCCAGCAGAAACGCCTGTCCATCATCCAACTCCTCAGCGTGTTCGCCGAGTTGAGTCTCGTACCCCTGAGGCAAGCCGGTAATGAACTTGTGGGCGTGCACCATCTTGGCGGCTTCCGTTGCCTCCGGAAGCCCGTAGCTCTTCTGTCCACAGGTGATGTTCTCAAGCACCGTTCCGGCCAGAACGGGATCGGCTCCGCCCACATAAGCTGTCTCGGCTCGCAGTGACTCCAACGTCCCGAAATTGATGTCCTCGCTGTCAAACAGCACACGTCCGGATTGCGGCTCAACGAATCGTGGCAGCAGATAGGCGACCGACTGCGCCCCCAGCCGGTCGGGCGAGACGACCGCTGTCGTCGTTCCGGCGGCCAGTCGCAGATCGAACCCTTTGAGAAGTGACGTCCCATTCAGTGAGTAATTGACGGACTCGAAGATGATCGACTTGGAAACCGGCTCGAGGAACTTGGCGCCGACAGCCTGTCCCACCTCCGGGATGCGATTGAAGTAGCGAATGATCGTGTCAGCGGCCGTGTCGATTTCTTTCCGCAGTCCCTCCAGTCGGAGCAGAAACTCCGCAGCGACGACCATGCTGCCGAACGTCATCACGAGAAGCGCAGCGCCGAAGATCGGAAGCGGATTCGTTGTCGCCAGCACTTTGGCGGCGATCATGTAGAGCACGAGTCCGATGAACATCACCATCAGCACTCGCGAGATCCAAACGGCGACGCGCTCCCGTCGGTGCCCGCGAGAAATCTCCATTGTGTAGCGTTGCAGCGACTTCTCGAACTGTTGCTGTTCAAATGCCTCCATGTTGTAGCCACGCACAATCCGTGTCTTGTTGAGCGCATCCGCGAGACGTCTCAACTCACCCTCGGCTTGTGCGTTCGACAACTCCTTATGGATCTGCCCCTGCGAGCGCTCGTAATGCACAAGCCACCAGCAAGCAGCCAGCGGAACGAGACACTGCAACGTCAGCCGCCAATCGACGCTCAATGCCAGAAGCAACAGAAGTGCCAACATCACCACGTCACGAATGGCGGACTGCATCCACTCGGCGATGCCGCGTTGGACCGTTTCCGTCTCCTTTGTGAACAATCCAAAGGCCTCCTGTGGCGATCGGCCTAGCAAATCGCCGGGACCGAGACGAAGCGCCTGCCGATGGAGGTGCAGCCGTTGTGTTTCCGCCACCTGCGTCGCCACCCGCAAGCTCATCGCTTTGCCACGTGAAAGGGCAATGGTCAGAACCACTCCCAACACAGCGCCAGCCGTGACGAGATACAACATTGCTGCGATGTTGTCGCTCAACCCGGGAACCGATCGATACACGGTCGACAGGATGGCGGCCCAGGGACTCCGCCCTTCGGAAAGCACAATCGCAGGCAGGATCCCGCTTGATCGCAAGCGGACTGTCGCCGGTGCGTCATCATCGATGGAGATTTGCGGGATGAAGGAATCGCCCAGCCGAGCTTGAATAGCCTCGAGGCTGTCCGATGGAGCGACGACCTCCCCGCGCGTGGCAAGCAGGTCAGCAAGCAAAGCGCCCGTGACGATGAGTGCGCACAGCGAAACAGCCGAGACAATCGACCAACTGACAACCCACTTCCCCGGACCCTGCCACCACAGGCGACGGGACATGACTCGGTGAAACGCGGTGTTGAGTTCTTGACTCACGCCAGGTCACGGTCTTCAAACAGAATGAACGCCAGAAGAACCGCCGCCGTGCAGTACGCCAGGCAGTAAAGCAGTGTCGCTCCCAGGTACGAACCAGGAATCGGCGCTCCCGTAGAAACGGCCGTCGACATGTTGAACAGGTCCACTGAAGGAAGAATCGTCGCAAGCAACTGAGCAAAGAAGGTGACAAACACCAATGCCCCCCCCTGGGCGGTTTCCTGAACGAGAACGGGGGTGAGGTGTCCCACGACGAAGATCGCGAAACAACTTACCATGTTGACCAGCATGGGCAATCGGGTCGAGATGGCCACACTCACCGCCGTGAGAACCGCCACCTCAAAACTGATGAGCGCCAGCACGGGAAGGATCTGCAGCGCGACAGCCAAGCGTTCGGCCGCGAGATACGGGAATCCCGCACTCATGTCAAACAGGGCCGTCTGCACTTCGCCCTGTTCCTTCTGGTCGTAACCGAACTTGAAGTAAGTGGTCACGAACAGCACGAACCCAACGAAGGCGATCATAATCAGAGCCGCCTGAATGATGCCGGAGTACTTTCCCAGGATGAACTGACGACGATTGATCGGTTTGGACAGCAATGTCATCGCGGTCTTGCCTTCGATCTCATCCGCCACGCTCATACTGGCCGTCCAGACGCTGAGAAGGAGAGCACAGATCAGGATCGTTTGAAGACCGCAGTCGATGAACACTCGTGTGTCGCTTCCCATCGTGAAGAACGGGATGTACATGTTCGCCACAATGATCAGCAACGCCAAGCCGATCATCAGCGAAAACACCGGCTGACGAATTGCTTCCTTCAGCGTGGCTCGTGCGATCGTGCCGGAACGGGTCAGGTAGTTCGCGGTGATAAATGCGATCGCTGCGACGACTGCACCAATCAAGATGAGCCCATATGGAGTCTGGACACCACGGTCACTCGTCTGGGCGAGGATGACGGGCAAGGAGGACATAAATGGATAGCTCCCTCAGTTGTATGACAAACAGAAAAATGCGGACCGTCTTGAGACAGTGCTCGGGATTGATACGAGAAACAGTGAGATTCTGCGAAAAAAACTCACCTCTCACTTTAGCCGCTCGTCGGACCAAGGGAAACTGAAACAGACTCTCGCGTTGAGAAGTATTCAGCGAAGAATCTCGAAACCCGCAAGGTCGTCCTGACACGCAGTTTCAGTCTCTTCGACCCGCTCGATCCGGGCGGATAAGGCCTCCGCGACCTCTTCAAGAAAAGCCCGCACCGAGTCATCATTCCCTTGTGCCAGCAGTCGCACGGTTCCATCCGGCATGTTTCGGACATGCCCGGAGACAGCGTGTCGCCGAGAAATTCGGGCGGTTGTCCATCGAAACCCGACCCCCTGCACGCGTCCCGAATAGGTGACCAGCCGGCAGGTGGTCGCGCAGACGGTGGCAGACACGGTGGCCTGCACGCGTCCCGAATAGGTGACCAGCCGGCAGGTGTTGGAAGATTCAGGCATATTGCCGATGCCGGCGGACGGCAGCGACACGAGCCGCTGCATAACGGTAAGAATAGCCCTACGCCGATCGGTTGGTCGCTTCAACGGTCACTTCGCCATCGAACCCACCGAGTCGCTGCAACTCCTCGCGGACGATGTTCATGTCTCGCGGAGCCTCGATTCCGATGCGGACGGAATTCGGGCCGATTCGCACAATGGTGACCGCGATCTCGTCACCAATCATGATCCGCTCGCCTGGCTTCCTTGAGAGTACCAACATTGCATGCTCTCCTTTGCTGGCCAATTCACCCTGTCATCACCCTGAGGACATCGTCAAAAGGATAACAGGCTGACCCGCGTTCGGTCCACCTCTTCATGACGGGATTCACCGGAGATTCACAAAGTGCACGGAGACGCCAGACGCCTGGTGATTGCACAGGAATCTGGCACATGCCCTGCGGGAAATGCGGGCATGACCGGTCGGGCTGTGCCTATTGGTTGTGCATGCCACGGAATGGAGGCTTCGCTTGGTAATAAGGGGGCTAGGAATCACCCCACAGTCTCGACGATGTGTCCTTATGTTCAGTGGCTAACTGCGGAGACAATGAACTCATTCCCTCTGCTTGCTCCCCTGTTCCTTGACCACGACACGTCTGGGAAGCATCCTGACGAAACCAACAAGATCAATGGCATCTGAACTCAGGAGTAAACACAATGGTCGGGATCGGCGTGATCGGCATCGGATTTATGGGGATGACCCATTTCGAGGGAGCGAGGAGAGTCAGCGGAGGCAAGGTCGTCGCAATCTCGACCAGAAATGAGAAAAAGCTTGCCGGTGACTGGAGCAGTATCCAGGGCAACTTCGGGCCTCCCGGCAGTGCAGAGACCGACCTATCGGGCATCGCAACCTACCCCGATTACCACGACCTGTTGGCTGATGACTCGGTCACTCTCGTGGACATCTGCCTGCCGACCGACCGCCATGAGCAGGTCGTCATCGAGGCTCTGCAGGAGGGCAAGCACGTGCTCGTCGAAAAACCAATCTCCATCGACCTTGTAGCGGCTGATCGGATGCTGGACGCTGCCGCGAAGGCTGGACGACTCCTGATGGTCGCTCAGGTGCTCCCATTCTTCCCGGAGTTCCGCTGGGTCCGCGAAACTGTCGAGAGTGGTAAGTATGGCAAACTGCTGGCGGCCTCTTTCCGCCGGGTCATCGCCCCGCCCGATTGGTCAGACGACATGAACGACTTCCGCAAACTCGGAGGCTGGGGCATCGACCTGCACATCCACGACAACCACTACATCGGACTTCTTTGCGGAGTCCCGAAGTCCGTCTTCTCACGTGGGCTGCTGAAGGAGGGGTTCGTCAATCATGTCTCGACGCAGTACCTCTACGATGACCCTGATCTCACGGTGAGTTGCATCAGTGGAGGCATCGCAGCCGACGGATTGAAATTCGCCAGCAGCTTCGAGCTGTTTCTGGAAAACGCAACCATCCAGTTCGACGCAGGCACGTATGGCGAAGAATGGGTCGTGAACCGGCCACTCACAGTGATCACCAATAACGGCGAGATTGCGACGCCCGACCCGGGTGGCACCGGCGAATGGTGTGCCGCTTTTACGGACGAGTTGCAGGCCGCCATCGATGGCGTCAAAGCCGGAGCAGCCCCCGCCGTCCTCTCCGGCCAACTCGCCTGCGACGCCCTCAAGCTCTGTCACGCGGAGGCCGAGAGTATCAAAACGGGCAAGCCGGTCTCTGTTTCGTGATGGTCTCGTCTCCGCTCTACGGGAGAGGTGTGAATCGCTATGATGCCGGATCGAAACGAATTCCGTTGCCGGTATTGAAGCTCACCAATGTCTGAACGTATTTATCTTGCTGTTGATCTCGGAGCGGAGAGCGGTCGTGTGATCGCCGGTCGTCTGTCGGACGGTCGTGTGCAGTTGGAGGAGGTGCATCGTTTCCCGAACGGTCCGGTCGAAGTCGCCGGGACGCGGCGATGGGATGTGCTGCGGTTGTGGAGTGAGATTCTCGACGGACTCACAAAGGCAGCAGACCAATTCGGGGAGCAGATCGTCTCTGTTGGCGTCGACACGTGGGGGGTCGACTATGTGCTGCTCTCTGCCAAGGACGAGATCCTCGGCCAGCCGTATCACTACCGGGACGGACGAACACAGGGAGTGATGGAACAAGCCTTCTCACGGGTGCCACGGGAGGAGATATTCACACATACCGGTCTGCAGTTCCTTCCGTTCAACACGTTGTATCAGCTCGTGGCGATGCAGCTCTCTGACCCGGACCTGCTCAAGTCAGCGGACCGGTTTCTGATGATGCCAGACTTCTTCCACTGGTTGTTGTCCGGCAGTCGTGTCGTTGAATTCACAAACGCCACAACAACACAGATGCTGCATGCGACTGACCGGCAATGGGCGAGCGAGCTGTTGAGGAAGTTCGAGATTCCCCCTCATATCCTTCCGGAGATCGTGCAGCCGGGCACGAAACTCGGCTCGATCAGACCCGAAGTCGCCGCGAAAACCGGGTTGCCGCGAGTTGACGTCGTCGCCCCGGCGACACATGACACGGGTTCTGCTGTCGCTGCGGTTCCGACCGAACGAACCGGAAAAGCAAACTGGGCCTACATCTCATCCGGCACATGGTCGCTCATCGGCGTCGAAGTGCAGGATGCGGTGCTGACGCCGGAAGCTCTCGCTCAGAACGTCACCAACGAAGGCGGCATCGACGGCACGTACCGCCTGCTGAAGAACGTCATGGGGCTCTGGCTCGTGCAGGAGTGTCGACGTTCATTCGAACGTCAAGGGCGAACGTATGACTACGCGGACCTCACCCGGCTCGCAGCTGAGGCGGAACCGTTCCTCACGCTGATCAATCCCGATGATGAACGCTTCCTCAGTCCCGACGATATGGCGGATGCGATCGTGGATCACTGCAAGTCTCACGACGTCACACCGCCCGAGACCGATGGGCAGTTTATCCGCTGTGCTTTAGAGAGCCTGGCTCTTCGTTATCGGCAGGTCCTGGAGGGGATCGAATCGTTGACCGGCGAAACGGTCGAGGTGATCCATGTCGTCGGCGGGGGGTCACGAAACGATCTGCTGAATCAATTCACCGCGAATGCCTGCAATCGTCCGGTGATCGCTGGCCCAACCGAAGCCACAGCGCTGGGCAACGTCCTCGTCCAGGCCCGAGCAGCGGGCGACATCGGCGATCTCACCGCCATCCGTGACGTCGTTCGCGCCTCCAGTGATCTGACAACCTTCGAACCAACCGATACTCAGAGCTGGAATGAGATCTATACCAAGCGCTGGCTGCCGCACTATCGGAGCGTCAGGTCTTGATTTTGGGGGCGATGGATTTGCGTTTGCAGCGGACGTCGTCGAGTTACATGTACCAGTCCACACCACGTTGGGGCCTGGTCGCGGCGTCTGACAACGGTCCATTGCGGGGGACAGACTAAGTGTAGCGTCCCCAGCGGCGG
>JAGQPX010000083.1 GCA_020426505.1 Planctomycetaceae bacterium
TGATGAAGCCGGCTGAGCAGACGCCACTCTCCTGTCTGCGGATGGCGGAGCTGGCGATGGAAGCAGGCTTCCCGCCTGGCGTGATCAACGTCCTGCCCGGGTATGGCGACACGGGAGCCGCCATCGTGGCTCATCCGGATGTCGACAAGGTCGCCTTCACCGGCTCGACGGAAGTCGGGCAAATCATCATGCGAGAGGCAGCCAACACTCTCAAACGGGTCACGCTCGAGCTGGGCGGCAAAAGCCCCAACGTTGTCTTCGCCGACTGCGACATCGAGGCTGCCGTGCAGGGCGCCGAGTTCGGTCTGTTCTTCAATCAGGGCCAATGCTGTTGTGCGGGCAGCCGTGTCTTCGTCGAGGAGAAGATCCATCAGGAGTTCGTCGAACGCCTCGTCGACCGAGCCAAGGGACGTCAACTGGGCGACCCGTTCTCACCCGCGACCGCACAAGGCCCGCAGGTCGACAGGGAGCAGTTCGAGAAAATCATGGGTTACATCGAAAGCGGCAAGTCCTCCGGCGCCGACTGCAAAACGGGCGGCGGTCGCTGGGGTGACAAGGGTTTCTTCGTCGAACCAACTGTCTTCGACAACGTGACCGATGACATGGACATTGCGACCGACGAGATCTTCGGCCCGGTGATGAGCGTGCTGCCGTTCCGGGAGTTCGACGAAGTGGTCGAGCGGTCCAACAAGACGTTCTATGGCCTCGCTGCCGCCGTCTGGACCCGCGATGTCGCCAAGGCTCACAGTCTCGCTGCCAAGGTGAAGGCGGGTACAGTCTGGATCAACTGCTACGACGTCTTCGACGCCGCCGCTCCATTTGGAGGCTTCAAAATGTCCGGCATCGGCCGCGAACTCGGCCAAGCCGCCCTCGCCAACTACACCGAACACAAAACGGTGACGATGAGCTTGGATTAGGGCAACGCGATCCAGTAATCGAGTACTTGTTTTCGCATGGGACGACGCACGTCAATTCCCAATTCAATCGGTTTGCTGAAGAAACGAAACACGTAAAGGTAGTACCATGTCAACGCAGATCGTTGAAGAGAATGAATTGATTGACGATCAATTCGATGAACCAGACACGTTGGAAGTCGAAGAGGCTGCCGATCCTGTTGGTGAAGCCTTCTATCCTGTCGAGTACGCTATTTCCAGTTACGGTGCAGACTATCCGGTCGATGGTCTCGTAAAGCGGATCAACTCCGGGACAATCTACATCCCATCGTTTCAGCGAAGTTATGTTTGGAATGTGTACCGAGCGTCGCGATTCATCGAATCTCTTTTGCTAGGGCTTCCAGTTCCAGCCGTGTTCCTGTCGAGAGAGCTTGACTCAAGCAAGATGCTCGTTGTGGATGGACAGCAACGTCTGCGAACCCTTCAGTACTTTTACAATGGAGTGTTCGAGCCGAAAGATCGCACGTTCCGCTTACTTGGCGTACAAGAAAGATTTCAGGGAGCGACTTACGAGACTTTGGATGAAGATGATCGTTTACGTTTAGATGATTCGATAATCCATGCCATCATTGTAAAACAGGAGAGCCCTGATGAGGATGACGAAAGTGTTGCACCCAGCTCTGCGTATCACATATTTGAACGATTGAACACGGGCGGCGTGTTGTTGCAGCCACAGGAGATTCGCAGCTGCATCTTTCACGGACCGCTCGTTGAATTGCTTGAAGACTTGAATAACAACGAAGATTGGCGGGCGCTGTTCGGCAACGTCAGTTCGCGAATGAGAGACAGAGAGTTAATCCTTCGATTCTTATCCCTCTATCGCCAAGCAGACAGCTACTCCAAGCCGATGAAGGAGTTCTTGAACAGATTTGCAGCAGAATATCGAATGCTTGATGAAATCACTGCTTCCGCCTTCAAAGAGGTGTTCTCGAATACCGTTTCTCTAATACTCGAAGCTGTCGGTGACCGAGCTTTCAAGACTAAGCGAGCAATCAATGCAGCACTGTTCGACGCCGTGACCGTAGGTGTAGCACGCCGTCTAGACTTGGGGCCCGTCACGGATCCCGCTGGATTGAAGGAGACTTACACGAATCTCGTGAAGTCCGAAGAGTTCAAACAAGCGATCTCTTCCGGGACTACCGACGAAACGAATGTGATCACTCGTTTGGAGCGGGCAACGAACGCATTTCGAGATGTGAAATGAAGAACATTGATGTCGTCAGGCACAAGCAAAGATTGGATGCAACCTTCGACAAAGCGAAGGAGTTGAATGGGGACCCAGAATTACTTGCACACTGGGCGCGCTATCTTTGTGTTTTGGCTTCGGGATTCATTGAAGCATCGGTGCGTACGATCGTGGCTGAATACGCCACGAAACGGGCTTCACCTGAGATTGCACATTTCATCGGCAAGAGCCTCAAGTCATTTTCCAATGCCAAGATGAGCAAGATCTACGAAGTGGCATCGCAATTTGGAAACGATTTTGGCGACAAGCTAATACAATCAATGGATGAGGAGTACGAGGCTGCCGTAGACAGCATTGTTTCCAATAGACATCAAATTGCACACGGTCGAAATGTCGGAATCGGTTTAGTGACGATACAGCAGTATTACAAGAGTGCAGTGAAGGCAGTTGAAGTGATTGAGCAACAGTTCGACGAATCGTAGATCCGACTTAGTTGAGCCGCCTGCGTCGTCTCGAAGGACGAGTTAGGTGCTTGCGAATGTTTGCTGACCTTGGCTGTGAACCCAAGGGACGAATTGCCTAAAAGCATCTCAGCGTCAGAACCCCATTGGCACTGATCGAGTGATCCTGCGTAGTATTCTTCGCTCCTTTCGTGTGAGGAGGAAGCTGGTTCGGTATGTGTCGTTCCGGGGGTGGCTTGATGGAGGGTTGGCTGGGGATTTCGCTGGGCTGCTACGTGGTGGCGATGATCGGGCTGGGCCTGGCGGCGGGGCGGAAGGTCGAAACCGATGAGGACTATCTCGTTGCCGGGCGTCAGTTGCCGTTGTGGCTGGCGTGGGGCACGCTCCTGGCGACGTGGTTCGGTGCAGCGACTGTTCTGGGGGCGAGTGAAGCCGCCCGTGAGGAGGGACTGCGTGGAACCATACTCGACCCGTTCGCGTCCGGGATCGCCTTGATCGTCGCGGGACTGTTCTTCGCTGGGCCGGTCTGGGAGATGCGGCTGCTCACGGTCGGCGATCTGTTCGCCCGCAAGTACGGACGCAAGACAGAACTCGTTTCCAGTCTGGTGCAGTCCGTCGGATACCTTCCGTGGATCGCTGCCCAATACCTTGCACTTGCGGCTGTGCTCACCCACTTCTTCGGCATCGAGACACGCATCGCCATCATCGGTGTCGCGCTGCTGGTCGGATTCCTCACAATGATCGGCGGGATGTGGTCGGTCACACTCACCGACACAGCACAAATCCTGATCGTGCTCGTGAGTCTGGTCGTGCTGGGTGTCAGCTTCTTTGCGGCGATCGGGAACGGGTCGGTCACAATGGGCGTCACATCGACGTGGCAGGAGACTCCCGCAGAGATGCGCACGCTCCTCCCGCAAGCTGGCACGATCGCCATTCTGGCATGGTCCGCCACATGGTTGAACGGCATCTTCGGCAATATCCCTGGCCAGGATTTGATGCAACGGGTCTTCGCGGCGAAGAGCAGCAAGGTCGCGAAACAGGCATGCGTGCTGGCCGGAGTGGTTTACATTCTGTTCGGACTCTTGCCGGTCGGACTCGGGCTGGCATCACGTCTCGTCTGGCCGGACGAGTTGCCACAGGGAAACGACGGCCACGTCTTGCTGGCCCTGGCGGAACAGTTCCTGACGACCCCCATGATCTGCCTGTTCGCGGTGGCCGTCGTGGCGATTGTGGTTTCGACATGCACGAGTGCGCTGCTCTCCCCCTCAGCACTGCTTGCACACAATCTGCTGGATCGGCTGCCGTGGTTCGACAATCGCAAACTGCTGACCAACCGGTTGAGCGTGCTGATCGTGACTGCGGCCAGCCTGCCGATCGCCTTTGTGACGGACGAAATTCTCGGACTGCTGGAGGAGGCGGTCGCCGTCGCATTGGTGGCATTGATCGTGCCGTTCATCGCGGGCGTCTACGGGTCTCCACGCGGCGAACGATCGGGGCTGCTGTCGATCGTCGCCGGTGCAAGTGTCTGGGTCGTGCATCATCTAGTCGCCGCCACTTTGGTGGGCGACGGAACTCCAACGACTCCTCTCACGATGTTGGTCGACGCGATCCCCCCCGAACTGACAGGCGTACTCGCAAGCCTTGTCGGGTATTTTGTCGGACAACGCAGGTTAAGAGGTTGACCAACGTTCCGACATGACCGTGTTACTCGCGTATCGGTGAGTAGTTGGTGGGTCGCATATAGATGGACTCCGGCTTCTCGGCGAGCAGACGGCCGTCCTTGATCGACTCCTGGTAGGCCTTTTGCCACTTGGGGTCTTTGAAGAATGCCTGCCAGCCCGCATTGGCGGCGTCGCGGTCGTCGTATTCGAGGATGTAGATCAGGTTGTTCCCGGCCTTCGTCCCTTCGGTGGGGGACCAGTAGCCGTATGATCGCATGTTGTGACTAGCGAAGATGTCCTGCGTGTGATCGCGGAAGCGGGCATGCAGCGCGTCCAGTTTGCCTTCATTCGCCTTGTAGACTCGGAGTTCGTACAGCTTGTCGGCACGCGGCGGTTGGACCTCGGGAGAGTAGTCGGTCGTGACCATGTAGGTGGCGTCGATCTTCTCCTTCAGGATGTTGCCGTGCTGGTCCTTCGTCGCTTTCGCGATCGCCTGCCACTCGGAGTCCTTGCCGAATGCGGCCCACGAGGCGTCGGCTGCCTCACGGCTCTTGTGCTTGAGCAGGTAGATCAGCATGTTCTCAGAATGCGGCTTGTCGGTCGCGACCCAGTAGCCGACGTTCTCAATGCCGTGCCTCTCGAACAGCTTGGTCGTGTGCTCACGAAACCGCTCATTCATCACGTCCAACTTGCCATCCGCCATGACGTAGATTCGCAGTTGGAAAACGGGACCTGTCTCATCGTCCGCCGCGACGACTCGCGACCTAAACTGCAAGGCAATGACCAAACCAAGCACAACGAGAGCGACGAACCGATTCACAATAACCTCAATTTCTAACGGGGCTGCGACGAGTGAGAAGGATCCCCATGATAACCGGTCACTCATCTGCAAAGAATGGTCCCTCAACAGCTCGCCCATCCAATGACGTCTGTCCCTGCACAACTTTCGAGCAATGGGTCATTCCGAAAAGTTCGTGCGGTTGTTCCACTGGCTTCATTCGAACTTCATCGAACCATGCTCCACTGCTCTCATTCGCTACAAATCCCTAATGAGGTTTATTATGGCAGGGGCGCCGTCAATGGTTCAGCGCCTGTTACGGTACACCATTTGCCGAAGGGCTACAGCAACGGAATCTCTTAAGCACGGTAAGGGTGAGTCGACCTGCAGATGGATGAAGCTACACGTGAAATGATCGCTCTTCTGAGTGTCATGGGGATTGGACTTGCCGTCGGCCGGATCGCGTGGCGAGGGATCTCACTTGGCACCTCCGGGGTCGTCTTCGTCGCATTGATTGCAGGACATTTCGGATTTCAGGTTCCAAAACTCGCGGGAAGCGTGGGAGTGGTGCTGTTTGTGTATTGTCTGGGCATCGGGGCCGGACCGACGTTTCTTCGGACGTTCCTTCAGAAGGGCAAACCATTGGCCATGATGGCGGTCGCCATGATTCTCTCCGGCGGGATTGTGGCATGGCTGGCTGCGACGCTGCTGGACTTGAGCCCCGGGCTGGCAAGTGGTCTGTTCTCCGGTGCATTGACCAGCACACCGGCATTGGCAGCCGCAACAGATCAGCTTCCCGCCAGCTCTGAAGTCGCCGTCGGATTCGGGATTGCCTATCCCTTTGGCGTCATTGGGGTGATTCTCTTCGTCCAACTCATGCCCCGGTTCAGCGACGATCAGCCCACGGAAGCTTCATTGTCAGTAGATACATATGGCCACGATCAGCCGATCAGCCGAATGATGATTGAGGTGAAGAATCCGGGAGTCGTGGGGAAGAGGCTCCGTGACGTATCCGCGATTGCGAGCGCCAACTGCCAGGTGTCTCGGTTGCTCGTTGATGGAAAGCTGCGGCCGATTCCCGCGTCTTTTTGCCTTGCTCAGGGCCAACGGTTACTCGTGGTCGGCACGCGTCGTCGCCTGCGAGATGTGGCCGAGGTGCTCGGCGAGCCATGCGAGGATGTCGATTATGTCCTCGACCTGGAGCGCGAACATCGTCGGGTCGTTGTGACGTCTCGAGAATTGATAGGACCGACACTTGCCGAACTTCACCTGCGCTCCCGCTACGGAGTGACGATCTCACGCATCACGCGACAAGACATCGAATTCGTCCCCGGCGCCGATGAGCGGATTCAATTCGGAGATGCTCTGACTGCGGTCGGGGAAGTTCAGGGCCTCGATCAGTTCGTCAAGTTTGCTGGTCACCGAGAACGTACGCTGGACGAGACGGACCTGATCTCTCTCGCTGCTGGTTTAGTGCTGGGGATCATCGTCGGGAACCTTCAACTGGGACTTGGCAGCAATTCAATCTCGTTGGGTCTCGCGGGTGGACCGCTACTCGTGGGACTGGTTCTCGGACACCTTGGACGTATCGGTCCGATTGTCCCGCGCATGCCTCGGGCAGCACGGTTCCTGCTGGCAGAGCTTGGACTGGCCCTGTTTCTTGCTCAAGCTGGTTCACAAGCGGGTGGGGATTTCGTCGAGGTCATTCGTGAGCACGGCATCGCATTGCCGCTGGCATCGATCGCCATTGTGACGGCCCCGCTGTTTGTGGGACTGCTGCTGGCGAGGTTTGTCTTGCGGCTGAGCGTCTGGGAGATGTGTGGAGGGATGTGCGGCGCAATGACCTCGACACCCGGACTGGGTGCCCTCACTTCGGTGACCGATTCAAGCGTGCCCGCCACCAGCTATGCAGCCGTCTATCCCCTTGCTCTGATTCTTGTCACACTTCTTGCTCCGCTGCTGATTGCTCAGCTGTCGTGAGGGATGAAGTTCGTCACGCATCCTCACGTCAGTTGTTTGCGGAAGCGGGCGAGGCTGATGGTGAAGATTGCGAGCGTGCACAGGATGAGACCGCCGATGTGGGGGAGCAAATCGGCGAATCCGGCTCCTCTCAGCACGACGCCCCTTAGGATCTCCAGGAAATAGGTGACCGGGATCGCGAATGTCACGAGATAGATCGGCAAGGGCATCTCGCTGCGGGGAAACATGAACCCCGAGAGGAGGACCGATGGCAACATGATCAGAAAGGCGAATTGGATCGCGGCCAACTGAGTTCTTGCCAGTGTGGAGACCAGTAACCCGAGTCCAAGTCCACACAGGAGAAACAGCAGCGACAGCGTCAGCAGTTCGATCAGGTCGCCTTGGATGGGCACCCGGAAAATGTAAACCATCACCGTCAGAACAATGAGCACTTCCACAAAGCCGATGACCGCGTAGGGCATCAGTTTGCCGAGCAGCAGCCCCGCGCGACTGACAGGCGTGACAAACAATTGTTCCAGCGTTCCCAACTCACGCTCGCGCACGATGGCGAACGATGTCAGGAACAACGTCACCAGTTGCAGGATGATGCCGACCAGTCCCGGCACAAAAAAGTGCGAGCTTTCAAGGTTCGGGTTGTAGAGCAATCGTGGTCGCATCTCGATCGGGATTGCCGCGGTTCCCTCGGCGTCTCGCGACGGAACAGCCGGCAAGGCTTCGACGAATGGACGCGTGCGATTAAGGGACAGATTGATCCCCAGCAGGTTCGTGGTGTTGAGTGCCGCAGTGGCGACCTGCGAATCGCTTCCGTCGATCAGCACCTGCACTTGGGCCTGTTCCTGATTGAGCAGACTTTCGCTGTAGTCGGGGGGAATGCGCAGGCCGACCTTTGCCTCACCCGATCGCATCGCCTTCCTGAACGACTCTTCGTCCGTGACTCGCCCGATGATGCGAAACGTGCGTGTGTTCTGAAAGGCCTCACGCAGTTCGCGAGCCGCCTGTCGTCCGTCGAGGTCATACACAATCGTCGGAATGTTTTCGATTTCGGTGTTGATGGCGTACCCGAAGATGAGCGTCTGCATCACGGGGACCACCAGCATGAACACGAGTGTCGATGGCTGCCGGCGTATGTGTGAGAACTCTTTCAGCAGAATCGCCATCAAGCCAAACAGCGGACGTGCGGACGGTGGAGCCGATGGGCTGAGTCTGGCTGCGGAGTCTGAGGTGACTTGCTGTGCTTCGGGAGTTGTTGCGTCGGGGACTTCCGGAGTTGATTGCGCACTGATCGATTCCGGGTTCACACGACGGTCGTGGTCCGTTTGGGATCGGGTCATGGTGACAAACACGTCTTCCAGCGAAGGAGCGATCGGTCGCACCTCGGTCGTGGGATCTGCTGTCACCGCCTTGAGGCCCGCTTCATCAAGCGAGTCACGGACCAGTGCATGAATGGCGTCGCCGAAGAATGTCGCATCGACGACGTCCGGGTTTTTGCGAAGCCGGGCCAACTGCTCGGTCGGGTTCTCGACGGTCAATTCCCAACGGTGTGTTCCTGAAGGGGTGACGTCCTCAAGCTGTTTCAACTCGTCCGGAGCACCGCAGACGATGAGCCGCGACGAGTGCAAATAGCCGATCTCGCTGCATCGCTCGGCCTCATCCATGTAGTGCGTGGTCACCAGTTGCGTGACCCCTTCACCCGCCAGCTGAAACAACAGGTCCCACAGATCGCGGCGGGCGACCGGATCGATGCCGGCGGTCGGCTCGTCGAGAAACAAAATTTGTGGCTCGTGGATCAGGGCACAGGCGAGTGCCAATCGTTGCTTCCAGCCTCCCGAGAGCGTGCCCGCTAGCTGATCACCCAGGTCTTTCAGCGACGTTAAGTCCAGCACATCCTGAGTGCGCTGAGCGAGTCGATCAGGAGAGAGGCCATAGATGCGGCCATAGAAGTGAATGTTCTCGATGACGCTCAAGTCTGCGTACAGACTAAAGCTCTGAGACATATAGCCAATGTGACGTTTGATCTCCTCGGCGTGAGTTGAGACATCTCGTCCGAGCACACGGGCTGTCCCCCCAGTCGGGGGAAGCACGCCGCACAACATCCGAATGATGGTCGACTTGCCGCTGCCGTTCGGTCCCAACAGGCCGAAGATGGCTCCCTTCTGCACCTGAAAAGAGACATCGTTGACGGCGATGAAGTCTCCGAAGTGGCGAGTGAGGTGTCGTACGTCGATGACCGGCTCGGTCATGGCGTCCCCTCCAACCAGACGTCGGCTGCCATCCCCGGTCGGAGCCGGTCGTGTCCGTCCTGCAGTGTCACCTTGATTCGAAACACCTGCTTGGATCGCTCTTCGGGTGTCTGCACATTGCCCGGCGTGAACTCCGCCTGCCGAGCGACGAATGTGATCTCACCTTCGAACGACTCCGACGGATAACTGTCGACGGTGACCTTCAACTTGTCACCCAGCGAGATGTCGAGTTCATTCTCCGGCACGTAAGCCCGCACCCAGAGTCGTTTCGTGTCGACGAGCGAAATGACCGGAGCATTCGCAGCGACGAGGTCGCCGGGTTGCAGTTCGAGGGCTTCGACAATCCCCGTCGTCGGAGAGCGGACCTTCAGCTCTTCGATCTGTTTGTCGATGGCGGCGAGTGCACTCTCGACAGCTTCCATGGCCGATTGTGCCTCCGCAATCTCTTCCTCTCGATAGCCGTTCTGCATGAGTTGCCACGCTTCGCTGGCCTCCCTCACGCGGGCCTCCGCAATCGCGATCTCCTCCTCACGGGTTCCCTCTTCGAGCAGTTCCAGTTGTTCGCGGCGGGCAGTCACGCGTTCGGTCGCCGCCTGCCGTTCCTTCCGCGCGCGATCGAGAGCCTCCTGAGTGGCCGCTCCCTGTTTGTGCAGACTCGAAGTTCGTCCGTACACCTCCTCCGCCAGGTCGAGCTCCGCGACTACCAGATTGAGCTCCGCCTGGGCCGCCTCCAACTCCTGCTCACGCGGGCCATTCTTTAACATCAGCAAATTAGCCTGAGCCTGTTCGACTCGTGCCTTCGCCTGAGCGATCTCTTCATCCCGAAATCCGCTGACCAGTTTTTGATGAGCCGTCGTCTGCTGCTTCCATCGGGCCTCCGCCTCCGCCCGCCGTTGCAGCAAATCGAACGGCTCCAGTTCGACAAGCACGTCCCCTGCCTGAACCTGCTGACCTTCCTCGACGGAGACGAGGTGCACCCGGCCGCCGACTCTCGACCCCAGCCGAATCTCATCCGCCTCAATGAACCCGGAGACCGTCCGCGGGCCCGACTGTCGCTGGCTGTATAGCAGGCTCCCGATCAGCACCGCCGCTACCAGCACGAAACCAATTGCCCGACGAATCATCAGCATCCTCAAGACGAGCCAGTTTGGACGCACAACCATGGGTTAACACGGTCAAGAGTCGTAAAAGATACCTTCCTTCATGCGGTCGATGCCACCGCTGGCACATCACGCCGTGCGTTTCGGCAGACCAAATGGATACGGTTTTCAAAAAAACTGAGATTTCTTTCTGATGGCCTGTAAGGCTACGCCGGGTCACTCGTATTAGTGGGTGACAGTTTGATTCTCACGGTTGTTAGAGGCAGACGAGTTTGCTCGCTGTCTCCCCCGACGGCTTGTGGCCGCTCTGTTGCCGACACGGCGACAGCAGAGTCACGATTGCAATCACCCGACAAGCCGCCGGACATGGCCGCGCCGCCTGACACACGTGAGGGCACTCTGTCAAAACCGGGCATGCCCACTTTTTTCCACACAACTCAATCAGACAGACAGTCGACAACTCAACAATAATCGACAGTCATGGCGATGCTGATTCGTTCAGCGACGTGTGATTCGCTTCATAGCGCATGCGCATGGCTACATTGCGCCGGTCGCTGAGTTCAGGCTCCCTCGCTTCAAGGTTCCCTCAACCAATCCAGGAACGACTCACGTGACTTCGAGTTGTCCATCCATGAGGTGTCCGGCAGGGGGAGTTTCATGGCATCTGTGACGCTCAGCCAGCCGGTGCTGAGTGGCATGCGGCTCTTCCTGCCTCGCTGGGTGATCCAGCACAGCTCTTGTCGTTGCTCGCAGGTGAGAGCGACTTCCAGCGTGGCACGCACGTCGGCAGTTAGGTAGCTCAGCACCTCATCGGTGCGGCCGTCTGCCCAGAACTGCGGCACCTCGTGTTGTTGCACCTGCTTGGACTTTCCCTGCAACTCCATGCCGCGGGCAGCCGCGTCCAGACCGATCGGAAACCCCTTCTCACAGACAACCTGGAACATCATATCCACATGGTCCAACGCCAGACGTGCACACTCCTCCTGGAGTCCTGATTCCTCCGCGAGAATCTCAAAGTCAAACCCCGCACCGTTCCATGTGATAATGGTCCACCCCTGTTCGACATACTCCGCGAGATCTCGGACGAGTTGCTGGACTTCCGCCTCGGTCATCCTCGGCGACGGCGTTCCCTCAGAAGTCACCCCATGCCAGATGCGCGGCACCGACTCCCCACTCAACAACACAGCCGCACAACAAACCCCCAAAGGCCGCAACGCCTTCACATCACGCACCGGCCCCGGCGTGACCTTCGCCGTCTCGATGTCGAAGGCAAGATATCTGTGAGCCATGTCGGTGCCTTGTATCGCACACGGTAGGCTGGGTTAGCGAAGTGTAACCCAGCACGCGCCGTCGTTGTTCATGCTGAGATACGCCTGTGGCTATCCCAGCCTACGTCACTGACAATTTTTGTGGTCGTCCAATGTATCAGTCGGCTTGAACAGCAACGAGATCGCAGCACCAATCAACAGGCATGTCACCATCAGCAGGAAGACACCGCCAACCAACGTGTTTGCAATGAACACGTATGAAGTCATCATGACTGAAAGAGCCGACGAGCTTGCAAGACCGGCAACAACACGCCACGACCGTGGTCTGAGGTGCCTTGCAATGAATGGAAAGACGATTGATGCGACCAGGCAGCCAACGATGCTTCCTCCGAGTGCGTTCAGAAGTGCATTCTGCGTAGAGTAACCGATCCAATGCGGCATCGACTCCGGCGCCTGTCGTATTGGAAATGCGACCGTTGACCCAGTGCCGAACAAGATAGCAGTCATCGTGACGAACACAGTCGAGATCATGCGATCGACTGTATCCGGAAGTCGACGCACAACCATAAAGACACACACCGATGCGAATCCCCCGAACACGATCGCCCAGAAACAGCATTCCTGGAACGTCGGCGGAGGCGGCATTGCAAGAACAGTAGATTGTTCCATGGCGATGCATCGAGGATGCAAAAGCGACGTCAGGGGTGGGCTGCGCCCACCCTCCACCCCTTAACTCAGGTTCATACTCAACAGGAACTCATCATTCGTCTCCGTGCGACGCATGCGGTTGGTGAGGAGTTCCATGGCTTCGACCGGGTTCATGTCGTTGAGGACGCGGCGAAGGATCCAGACGCGGCGGAGTTCTTCCTCGTCCATCAGCAGCTCTTCGCGACGGGTGCCTGATTTGTTGACGTCGATGGCGGGCCAGATGCGTTTTTCGACCATGCGGCGGTCGAG
>JAGQPX010000084.1 GCA_020426505.1 Planctomycetaceae bacterium
TGCAAGCATGGCACGCAACACGTCGAGTGCCTCTGATTGCGCGAACGTCGTGCCACTGCTTGTCCGACCGTGAGGGTGTCAGGGACTTCCGTAGTCGACCCTGAAAAAGTCTCATTGCCAGACTGGGTATCTGATTGGGGCGCAGGGTGGCCCAGCCGGAATCGGCTGGGGGCCGACGGCCCAAGATGACTCACACTCAGGTCTCGGTTGCGAGTGAACCATCGTAAGTGGAGTGAAATGTTTGGAACAAACGAATTGCGAACGGATAAATTCACGCTGGAAGATGGCACGACCAGTTACGTCCTGACACATCTGCCATCCCGCATTTCCGCCCGCGACGACGACTTCGACAAGCCGGTGATGGAACGACTCGCCAATATTCGGAAACGTCTGGAAGTCTGCGTCTCTGCACTCGTCGCGACTGGATCAGAGCAGGGCTGAATTGCGTTGGGTTGGGCGCACAGCACGACTATTCATTCGATAGGAGAACGATCAGCAGTGATGACGGGGGTGCAATCCGTGAGGTTGCCGGGTGCCATGCTCATATCGCGAAGCAGGATGAGCATGTTTGGGGGACATGTTCAATTTGCTTCGACATGCTTGCCCTGCTGACGCGATGCAAGCATGGCACGCAACACGTCGAGTGCCTCTGATTGCGCGAACGTCGTGCCACTGCTTGTCCGACCGTGAGGGTGTCCGGGACTTCCGTAGTCGACCCTGAAAAAGTCTCATTGCCAGACTGGGTATCTGATTGGGGCGCGGCGCTGGGTGGCATGGTGTCACGGCGGTAGCCGGGTCGCCATGTGATGGGAGTGACGTCGATCGGCTTCATGCTCACCCGCCTGTCGGCGTGAGAGCATGCCACCCACCGCATCTCGAAGTTGTGAAGGTGCATTTCACTTTGTTTCATGCACCCTACTTGATTGATGCAGGGACGTTTCAACGATTGCTCCCGTGCGAGTCGCGTGCTATGTAGGGCTGGCTGATGCCTCCGTCTGCTGATTCCTACACAAAGAGGAAGTGCCCCGTAATGTCCCGATTCCTTCCCTCGTTGATCACAGTGAAGCTTGTTCGCGTTGTGGTGCTTGCTGTTTGTTTCACGATGTCTGTTCATTGTCTTGCTGCGGATAAGGATCACGTGGAATCGACTGCTCAGCCGTCTGTCATTGATGTGGGGGCGAGGAAGCAGCTGTTTGTTGATGAGCGGTTCATTGCGTCCAGCGGCGGGGTCGAGTTGGTGATGCATCGTCCGCAGCGGGATGGGCAGGTGCTGGTCACCGCTGATCAGCCCTGGGAGGCGGGGGGCAGGATTGCAGTCTACTCCAGTGTGCTCCGTGAGAATGGCAAAACGCGGGTCTGGTACGACTTGTTGACGCCCACGGGGGAGGGGCCGTATGACCATGAACGGCGTGTGTGCTATGCGGAATCTGAAGACGGTCTGCAATATGTGAAGCCGCAGCTGGGCTTGCATGAGGTGAATGGCTCGAAAGCCAACAATGTCGTGCTTCCCGGCGTGATTGGTGGTTGTGCGGTGTGGATTGATCCGCAGGCCGATCCCGCGGATCGGTACAAGACGCAGACGAAAGTCTATCCGATCGGGCAACTGCACATGCATAGCTCGCCGGACGGTCTGCATTGGACGAAGTTTGCGCGACTCGATCCGGGTCCGGGCGGCTGGGACACGCAGAGCATCGTGTTCTGGGATCCGGACATCGAACGTTACGCGCTCTTCACACGCTACTGGGAACACAATGACGATCGGGCGCGCCGCTACCGGACCGTTCGTCGACTGGAATCCGACGATCTGTTGAACTGGGATCAGCAAAGCATCGTCATGCAGCCTGATGAGGATGATCTGGCGACGCATGAGACGCCGACGGCTCAGCCACCCGTCGACTATTACGGTGCGGATGTCTTCCGCTACGAGGGCGTCTACCTCATGCTGGCGCAGGCGTTCTGGCATTGGCAGCCACGTCCGCCAAGCGAAAAACTGGGGCCGTCGACATTCGATGTGCGTCTGGCCGTCAGCCGAGACGGAGAGACCTTCCAGCGAGTGGGGGGATGGAGTCCGTTTCTGTCGCTGGGCCCCGAGGGACGGTTTGATTCACGCTTTGTGTGGGCCATGCCGGACCCGGTGCGGATGGGCGATGAACTCTGGATCTACTATGTCGGCAGCAATCAGGACCATGATGGCGTGGTCGACCCTGCTAGCGACGGCGAGCATCTCTCTGGCATCAGCCGTGCGGTGCTCCGTCTGGACGGCTTTGTCTCTGCCAATGCCGGTTATTCAGGCGGACAGCTGACCACTCCGTTGATCCGATTCAGCGGAAACTCGTTAGAGCTGAACGTCAACACGGGCGGAGGAGGGTCAGTGCTGGTCGAGCTACTGGATGAAAAAGGACAGCCATTGCCGGGATACTCCCAATCCGATGCGATTCCCGTGGTCGGCAACTCAGTCAACATGCCCGTGACGTGGAAGGGGGGGACCGACGTCAGCGAGATGGCCGGTCGTGCGGTCCGCCTCCGCTTCTCCATGCAGGACTGCCAGCTGTATGCGTTTCAGTTTGTGGAATAGGGGACGCTTTCGGCGAGACGAAGCTTGTTGGAGAGCTGCACTTCATCCGCTTATCAAAGCGAAGAGAGCTTGGCCGATTGGGGATTCACGTCGTTGAGATAGCCCGGCGTCACCACTCGGTTACCAGAGCTTTGTCCTGAGCACGGCAAGGATTTCGCTGCGTTCCAGATCGAAGAGTTGAGGAATGGTCCGTTGTTTGCCATCGCTGACACGTCCCAGTAACTCCACGATTTGAGAGACGGGATACACGATCGCGATCTCGTCCATCGGGACCGCGATCAACGGAATCGATTTGCCGAACTCCTCGCGAGTCGGCAACTCGTCGATGTTCCCTTCGTCGTGAGCAGCCACAATCTCAACCAGAAACTCACGGAAATCATCAATTGCAGGACGATTGCGGGCGTGCGCACTTCGCGTGTCGGTCAACTGAGCATTCAGCACAACAATCGTGCTCGAAAGATCTTCATTCAGGACGTAGTTGTAATGCCCAAAGCATGCGTAACCGTTCTTCAACAAGACCGCGACAGGGACATATTCCGACGACTTTTCCGAAACGCCAATGATCTTGCGGAGATCTTCCGAGTTCATGTGCATCCCTCACGCGGTCAGGACTATGGATTTGATCAATGTTACGTGCGAGCATGCTGACAGATCATGGTTGATGCAGCAACCCTATCATGCAACGACTCTGATGGAATCGCTTCAAACCGGCTTGGCCGCTCAACTTGAATGACTGGACGTATGAAACTTCCGAGTTAGCGGATCCGATGAAGTGTGAACGGTCAATGAGGAGGGTGCAACCTCTTTAGGAATTTGTTCCTTCTGCGATTGCGTCGCCGCGACGGGTGCGACACGGGACTTTGTGGACATTCATATCAGCAACCGACGATGCCAGATTGCGGGGTTCACTTCACGGCCTGTGGTGCGGGTGGGGTCCAGTTGCCTTCGATAATCTGCCACCCGGGGAGGTAACAGCGGATGATGTAGTTCCAGCCATCGGTAATCGGCAAGTAGTTGGTCGATTGGGGATCGCCGCCGAAGTGGATTGTGATTGATCCGTCAGCGTTCTTTGTTGCGGTGATGTTGTTGAACGAATAGGCGTTCAGATCGTTGGGTGTGAGAAAACCATCCTTGTTGTAGACAGTGACCGACCAGA
>JAGQPX010000085.1 GCA_020426505.1 Planctomycetaceae bacterium
CTAACCAACTGAGCTACACCGCCGAACCCTGTTTTTGAAGGATATTTCTGATTCCCGGCATGGGCAAGCGATCGAGGACGACACCCACTCGCCTCTCCGCCGGGAATTCGAGATGTCAAAGAACGCTAATAAAAACCTGACCGAAATTTCGCACTGACCGTTCACGGAAACGGGTTGCGGTGTCAAAAAATCACGGGCAAGTTCTGATGTTTCGACCGTTAAACCGCAACGGAGGCGGCATCAGTGGAATATCTCAGAATTCGAGACGACCTGCAAGCGGGACGACAACCGAAACGGTTGCCGGATGGGCCAGACTTTGCATCGGTCTACAACGCCCTCTTGACACGCGACAGGAACAGGTCTGAAACCTGGACTGGCAGGGGTTCTGCGGCTTCGACACGGTGTTGTGCTGTGTCTACCAGTGAACTGAATCCTTGTCTAAGCAACACGATGGCTTGATGCACATTCAGGATGGGGAAACAGCAGTCGACGTCTCACCCACACATCACTGCAGCATGCGATCCGGTGGTGCGTCGATGGGGTTGTGTGGACATTGGATGATGGCATTGTTGGATTGATCTGTGAGGCTTTGGAGAGACGACACTCGCACGCTACAAACCCGCCAAGTTCGGTGGTCACGAGTCGCATCTTCATCCACCCGTCACGGCGGGTCACTTGATGGTCGGCCCCACGTTTGCTCGCATCCGGTCGATTGTACTGGTCGAGAACTTTCTGTCGCATCATCCGCTTTGCTCGGAGAGCCCACGTTGGGTGCGTCGGCGGGCGATAACGACCCAGATGCAGATGACCAGCATGGACGCAACAAACAGAATGCTCATCGACAGGCCAAGCAGATTGGAGTTCCGAACGGCAATCTCCGGTGTGTTCGCCTGCAGGAGTCGGCCGTTGATTTGCTCTTGTAAGACGGGACCGATACTGCCGATGCCGTTGACCAAACCTGCGACAGCGACCGCGTTGCGTTGTCCGGCCACTGCGACCGATCCGGCTCCACAAAGGAGCGTGTCGGGACCATAGAGCATGAAGCCGACGAGTCCGAAACAGATGGCCAGGACGATCGGGTTCGTCCCGAATTGCAGCACGGAGAGATATCCGGCCACCAATCCGAATCCCATGAGAAGGCAGATCAATTCCCAACGACTTCGAAAGATCCAATCGAGGGCAATTCCTGCGGTGATCGCACCAGCCAGACCCGCCCAATCGAAAATGGATGAGTAGTACGCGGCCTCGCCAACGTCCATGCCTTGAAGGTCCAGAAACGTTGGTAGCCAGGAATCCAGGGCGTACCGCAGGAATTTGACGCTGAAATATGCCAGTCCCATCAGCGGCACGATGGGATTCAGAAGTAACTGGGAGTACTCCTTGAAGCCGACGTGCTCTTCAGTCGAGGCTGCGATCGCCCGATCAGCCGGGTGCTCATGATCGACGATCGGGTCGAGACCGACGTCCTCCGGTTTGGATCGTTGCCAGAAAAAGACCATCCACCAGATCGCGAATGCGAGAAGTGTGCAGCCGAAGAAAGCGTAGCGAACGCCATAGTGTCCGTTGTACTTTGTGGAGTAATGCAGCAGAAGAAAACCGCCCAGCAACTTCACGACGATGTTTCCGACGAGGTAATTTGTGGACCAGATGCCCATGATGGTCCCACGTTCCTTTCGCCTGAGCCATTCAGCGACACCACCGACAGCGCCGGGCCAGCCTGCGGCCTGGACGAGTCCGTTGAAGAGCATGAAGATGAGGAACGTCGCGTAAGAGTTTGCGAATCCGAAGACGACGTTGATCGCAATCGAAGTTCCGAGTCCACCCAACAGCAGGGATCGCGGTCCCCACTTCCGGCCGAGGAAACTGTTGACGAACTGCCCCACCATGTATCCGAAAAGGTAGGCCGTCCAGATATTGGCAACACCATCGAAGCCGATCCCGTACTCGTCCGCCAGGGTTGTCTTGCAGAGTGGAAAGACCTTGCGGACAAGATAGAATCCAGCGTAGGCCAGATATGTTGACGTGAGCACCTTCCAGCGCCAGACGCGTTGATCGTGACTCAAGGGGCGATCTTCAATCGAAGGAATCAGGTTCTCAGGCACGGTTTCTCTGCTCGTTCAGGTCGAATGAATCGCACGCAAGGTCGTTCGACTGGGACAAGTTGATCGGCATCCAACAGCTTCGCCAAACCTACAGCTTCGCGAAGACGACACTGTCTCGTCGTCATGAGACTGCCGAACCGTCAACGGTTTCCGAAGCGTCCGGGATCTGGGAGCAGCAGCTCATGTTCAGAAGTATCCGAAGTCGATTCGCATGCCACAAGTGCTGAACTCGTCCGATCGAGTGTGGTTCCTCATTGGTGGTCGGATATGCGATCGGGCTTTTGTACGGACGGATGCACGCTGTGCCTGTGCGAATGCCACGATTGTTTGTCGAATCCCGTCAGTTTCACTCTCTCGTTCTAATTCAGTCGTCCAAAGAGATGCGTTGACCCGGAGCATCTCAGCCTTGTGAACGAGCGATGGGTTTGCTGTCGACCGTCAACAATCGGCTTTCGATCTCAGAATTCGCCAGTCTGTGATTGTTGACTGCTGAACACGGATCGCTCGGGAATGAGAGGGGACCGACGGTTGTCACCGAAAATCCTGCGAACATGGAATTGCTGCGATCGAATGAGTGGGCCGGTTCGGTCACATACTGTGGATGGCTTGTCTCAGTCGCTGCCGAGTTGGCAACACTGGACAACAATATGTACAAACGAACGAGCCGTCGCATCAGCAAACACCAAGGGGTCGACAACCCCTAAAGTGTGACATGTGCTGGAGCCCGAGTGGTCGCCGTTTTCGAGAGTGAGTTGACGGTCGGGTGTTCTGACTATGGACGGATCAGGCTGAATTCTCAACCGAAGCAGGACGACAAATGAGCGTGCGTCGACTTGGCGTGAGTCCCGAATTTCCCGCGATGGTCTCTTTCGATTGCAAGGAACACCCATGCAACGACGACGTTTTCTTCAGTGCGTGGCGACAGGTGCCAGCGTGGCAGGTGTTGCAGCGGCGTGCCCACCGATCATTAAGGCTGAGCCTACGAGGAGCGAGACCGACCGAAGTCGCGTTGTCCGCTTTGCTCACTTGACCGACATCCATCTCTACGCCAAACGCTCCGCGGCAATCGGCCTGGCAAAGGCTCTTGCTCACGTGCAGTCGCTCGATGATCCGCCGGACTTCCTCATCAATGGCGGCGATGCCATCTACGATGCTCTGGAGGTGGACTTCGATTCACTGAAGGAACAGTGGACGCTCTGGAAATCCGTCTGGGCCGCGGAGAACTCACTGCCTGTCAGGCACTGCCTGGGGAATCATGACATCTGGGGGTGGGATCGGGAAAAGAGCAAGACCACAGGCAAAGAAGCAGGATGGGGGAAGGCATACAGTCTGGAACAACTGGGGTTGGAGAATTCGTACTACGCCTTCGAACAGCACGGCTGGAAGATCGTCATACTCGACAGCATGACGGCCGATGACGAGACGGTCTATCGGGGCGATCTGGGTGAGGAACAATTCAACTGGCTGAAGGATGTGCTCACGTCGACGCCCGTGGAGACGCCCGTCGTCGTGGTGTCGCACATCCCGATCCTCACGGTGGGCGATGTCGGTTGGAGTCGCGAACTGGCCCAACAACCGCAAGCACATCGCATGCTCAGACATCAGGATCGGGGCGAGTTACTGCAACTTTTCCGTCAACATCCGAATGTCATACTCTGCCTCAGCGGACATACGCATCTCACCGAGCAAATCGAGATCGCAGGACTCAGTTTCATCAACAGTGGGGCCGTCAGCGGGCTTTGGTGGAAAGGCAACAACGCCCACACCGACGAAGGCTACCGCATCATCGACCTGTTCGACGATGGCAGCTTCGAGACGGAATACGTCAGTTATGGTTGGGAAGTTGAGCGGTAGACGGCTATCGTCGTACCCAATCATTCAATGACAGGTTGGAAACCTGCCCCACGGTCCAGGTTCGTTCACCGCAGCATGATGCATGACGGGCTGGTGATCTCAAGCGGCGGAACCGGCTGCGTGATGAGCCCGTCGGCGGGGTTGATGCGAAACAGCGCCACGTTGTTGCCCGGCATGTTGGCGCAGAGCAAGAGGGAGCCGTCGGATGTGATGGCGAGATTCTGCGGGCCCTTGCCGCCGCTGGCGATGATCTCCAGCAGCGTGAGTCGCCCTTGTTCGTCGATCGCGTAGGCGGCGATGCTGTCGTGACCCCTGTTGGTGCCGTAGAGGAAGCGGCCATTGGGCGTGATCTTGAGGTCCGCACAATAACTCTCGCCGTCGAAGTCCTCCGGCAGTGTCGAGATCGTGTCCCGCTCAAAGAGCAAACCCTGCTCGGTGTCGTAGTCGAAGTGAGTGACCGAGTTGGCCAATTCGTTGATCACGTAGACATGCTCGCCGTTGGGATGGAAGGTGAGGTGCCGTGGCCCCGCGCCCGGAGGCATTCGCACATAAGGCTGACGATTCGGGCTGAGCTTTGATGTCTCAGCGTCGAGCCGATAACACATGAGTTTGTCGATCCCGAGATCGGCTGCGAACACGAAGCGGTTGTCCGGACTGACCACAATGCAGTGAGCATTCGGACCATTCTGTCGCTGCGGATTCACGCTGGAGCCGGTGTGCTGAACAAACGTGGCCGTTTCGCCAAGTGACCCGTCACTGTTCACTGGCAGGGATGCGATGTTTCCCGTCGAGTAATTGGCCACGACAACCGACTTCCCGGTCGCATCGACATCGAGATAGCACGAAGCGGTGCCGCGCGTGCTCTGCCGGTTCAGGAGTTCAAGTGTGCCCTCATCGTCGACGATCCGGTATGCCGCGACCTGTTCCTCGGCCTTGCCACCGAAGCTCGCTGCGTGAATCGAGTACAGGAATCTGTCGTCGGGCGAGAGCGCCAGGAAGAACGGATGCTCAACATCGGTCGTTGTCCGCATTGGTGTGAGTTTGTGGTTGTCGAGTCGATAGGCATGAATAGCGCCCTCCTCACCGGAGGCAAACGACGAAATGAACACCAGCGGATTGTCAGCATTCGCACGAGGACCGCCGGTAATGCTCATCATGCTGCAAATGACCATGAGAAAAACAGGAAACGACACTCGACTGTTCGACATCTCAGGCTCCGTATCAATTCAACAGTACGACTCGGTTCAGAAAGACGGCCCCAATCACAAACGACTATTTGGCGGATGTCAACCAATCGACGACGCGCCAGTCCATCCAGTGACGATCCGGGTCGCCACTACCGCGTCGTCCGACATAACCAAGGTGTCCGCCCGACGTCGAAACGTGCAGATGGACGCTGTTTGAGCGAGGCAGGCATTCAATGGTGTCGATCGGGATGAGCGGATCGTTACGCGAGGTCAGGATCAATGTTGGCACACGAATGTCCCCGAGGACACGGGCTGCGCTGGATTGACGATAGTAATCCGCTGCGGAGTCGAATCCCCCGACCGGTGCGGTCAGCAGATCGTCAAACTCCAGAATCCGTCTCGGCCCACGCGATGACCACTCTTCCGGGATGTAGTCATGCCAACGCGGGGTATCGAGTGCCTGTCGATGCAGGAGCCGTGCAAAGTGACGGTCGTAGACCCGTCCAACCGGCGAGACGAGACTTTCCGTGCATTGCTGAAGATCAGCTGGCGGATTCACGGCGACCGCATGAGTCAGTTTCGCGGGAAGACTCTCCGGGTCTTCGCCCAACCATTTGAGCACGATGTTTCCCCCCAGCGAGAAGCCAACGACATTGATCGGGGAGTCGGGACTGAGTGTCATGACGTACTCGACGACTGCTCCCAAATCGGCAGAACGTCCTGCGTGGTAGGGGAACTGCGACATCCCCAGTCCGTCACCACAACCCCTTTGGTTGATGCGAAATGTGCGGTGGCCCCGGTCGTTCAACTTGCTCGCAATTCGGCTCATGTAGACACTCGCGGATGATCCGCATAGACCGTGCATGAGCAGCGTCACCGGATCACCCGGCGTCCAGTCTTTCGGCTCGTTGTCATGCACAACCAGTTGATCGCCGTCAGGCAAGTCAACAATGTGCGATGCGGCCGACTTGCCATCAACGTCGGCGCCCGATAGCCATGCGGCAGCGATCGTCTGCACATGCCCGTTCTTCAGCAGAGGATGAGGCTCAAAGGGGATGAGCTCAGCTCCCGTGCGCAGCGACTCCTCCAGTTGGGCTTGATTGAGGTCAATCATTGGTTCCGTCATCAGGGGACATCAACGAGCTAATTTGGTTTTCGTTCCGACCGCGACACTCCCCGACACTGCGGACTTGCCACGCGGAGTCGAATGCGACAGAGTGCAATCATCGTAACTGACCGTTCCTTCCTTCGCAGCCCGTTTGAACATCATGAAACGCAACCCCGTCAAATCTGCCCTGAAAGAGGGAAAGCCGCAAGTCGGAACGTGGCTCTCGTTTGGAGACATGCTGGCAACCCGGTTGATGGCCCGGATCGGATTTCCCTGGCTGACCGTCGACATGGAGCATTCTCCCATCGACTGGGCACAGGCGGCCAACCTGTTTGGAGCGATCGCTGACGCCGGCTGCATTCCGATCGCTCGGGTGCCACGGGGAGACCATGACCTCATCAAACGTGTCCTCGACGGAGGAGCCGCGGGGATTGTCGTGCCGATGGTCGACACCGTCGAGCAGGCGAAAGTCGCCATCGCTGCCGCCAAGTATCCGCCAGTCGGAAACCGCTCGCTGGGTGGGGCAACTCATGCCCTGAACTTCGACGCCACCGCTGGCGACTACTTCAAACATGCGAATGATGAGATTCTCGTGATCCTGCAAACAGAGTCTCCCCTGGGGGTCGACAACGCCGAGGAGATTTACAGTCTGCCCGGCGTTGATGCGATTTTTGTCGGTCCCGTCGACCTGCGAGCACAGATGCGCTCGGAAGATGGAACTGATCCCACCGACGAAGAACATGAAGCGATGCTGCAACGTGTGCTCGCGACTGGCAAGAAAGTCGGGACCCCTGTCGGTCTGCATGTCCGAACCGTCGAGCAGGTTGAACAGCGAATCGAAGAAGGCTGGCAGTTCCTGGCGATCGGCAGCGAACTCAGCATGATGGTCGCAGAGGCCCAGAGGACCGTCACCGCCCTCAACCTGTCGCACGGCGGAGACCTCGCCCGTTACTGATTTCTGCACATTCTCACTTTTTGTGCGACACCTGCTGTGTACTGCGGGGTTGAATCAACGTAACGAATAGCAGACGCATGACTGCGAATCCTTTCGCAACATCCGCGTCTCGCTAATGATCCGTTCGACGTCGTATTTGAGCCCTTTCTACGGACTCACGATCGACGAACCGAATCCCGTTGAACATTCGCCTCTTGTGAAAGTGAGGACAGCCCATGTCTCGTGTTTTCAAGACGACCGCCGCCTTGATGGCGATGTGCCTGCTCATAGTCGCTGCCGTTTCCGCCGGCCCCAGCGACGGACCACCGGACCGTCCCGAGGGTGCCCGCCCGCCGCGCGAGCGCGGTCCACGTGGACCGGAGGGGGAAGGCCCCCGAGGATTTCGACCTCCTCCCAATCCGTTCATGGAGGCCCTTGATCTCGACAAGGACGGAGAAATCTCGGCTGAAGAAATCGAGAACGCCGTCGTCGCGCTCAAGTCGATGGACGAAAACGAGGACGGCAAGTTGTCGCATGACGAAGTGCATCCCCAACCGCCGCATCGCGGCCCGGGAGACGAACGTGGCCCGCGAGGACCGCGCGATCCCGAGGGCGCTCGTGGTCCTGGTGGACCTCCGGGAGAAGACCGTCCTCGCGACCCGAAGGTGGTTGTCGACCACATGATGTCCCACGATAAAGATGGTGACGACAAGATCTCCAGGGAAGAGGCCCCAGAACGCATGGCCCGTCTGTTTGATGTGGCCGACACGGACGGCGACGACGCGCTGTCGCGAGACGAGTTGACGAAGGCCCTCGAAAAACGCATGCAGGGCCGGGGCAAGGACAAAGGGAAGGGGAAAGGCAAGGGCAAGGGAGACAACCCTGGTCGACCCGATGCGCCTCCCGAGGCATGAACTTCAGAAAGCAACTCAGCAGTTCCTGATAGGATGAGTCGACAGGCGGAAACGCTTGTCGGCTTGTTTCGTTTTGACGAAGCTCACTCAGATGTGAGTCAATCAACGCAGAGGGACCTGCAGTGCCGGACAACAAGCCAGTTGGAATGAAGTGGGAGTCTTTCGCCGATCAACGCATCCGCGAAGCGCAGGCGGAGGGACAGTTCGAGAATCTCCCCGGGTTCGGTCAGCCGATTCCTGGAATTGATGAACCGCTCGATGAGAACTGGTGGATCAAAAACAAGTTGCGTAACGAAGGGCTGACTGTTATCCCGCCCGTGTTGGAAGCACGTCGCGACATCGAACGCACACGTTCCGAAATCGTCGATATCGCCAACGAGTTGCTCGTCCGACGTCGACTGCAGGAACTCAATGATCGAATCGAAAAGGCCATCCATTCACCGATTGCAGGCCCGCCGGGTGGCGTGATGCTGCTTGATGTCGAGCAGGAATTGATCGCATGGCGAGCGGCTCGCGATGCAAAAGAAATTGATGTCAAGTAATCGACACGTTCTTGACACTCACATGCGAACACTTTTTCATCACCTTCACTGACTCCCCTGTTTTCCAGTGGTTTTCAACGCATTTCAAACTCTGAAAAATTAATCGGTCGTTTACATTTGACTCCACGGGACTCCACGGTAGGATCGTCACCACTGAGTTGAGTCATGGCCATCCGAGTGGCCGATTGCTGTTGCGAGCAATCTTTCTTTCGGGAACAAGCCCATCATATTGCGCTTCCCGTGCGCGCTGGCAACAGGTGTCGATTACTCGATTGTCCACTTCCCACAACGCACCACCCACTGTCCATCGATGTGTGGACTGGCAACGGAGTGCTCATCGATCACAGTCGTGATGTGAACCGCCATTCGCGGTGATCGGTGTGTGCGCCGAGGGGTCGCATGAGGTGACCGCGAAAATGGAACGTGAGCACGAAGTCATCACACAGATCAGTCAACAACTGGTCTCCCAAATTGGCGAACGACGACATGCAAACTGGTTTCATAACAAAACACGAATGGAGGTCCTGGGTGACGAGGTGATCGTCTTCGCAGGCAGTCCGTACTTGCAGAACTGGTTACAACGCCAGTTCGGCGACGCCGTTCGAAAAGTCGCATGCGACATCCTTGGACCAGGAATCCGCGCTCGCTTCGAGGTTGATGCGAAACTTTCCGTCTCTCCCGGAGACGCGACAGTTGGTGCCGACTCCAAAGCGGCTGGACAATCCAGACAAACCGAGAAAAGAGAGACGGATTCAGCGCGTGACGCTGCGCCACGGAGGGCCGCGTCGCGCCGTCGTTTCGCTGGGCTGTCCGACTTCGTGTCCAGCGAGGCGAACCAACTCGCCCTCACCGCTGCTCGTCAAGTCGCCGACGCTCCCGGTGGCGCGTTAAACCCACTCTGCCTCTATGGAGGCGTCGGTTGCGGCAAGACGCATCTGCTGGAAGGCATCTACCGGCGCATTCGACGTGAATATCCGGCACTACAGGTCCTGTATCTGACAGCAGAGAACTTTGCCAATTACTACACACAGGCGCTGCGCGACCGTAATCTCCCCAGTTTTCATCAGAAGTTTCGCACCGTCGATGTGCTGCTTGTCGACGATGTCGACTTCTTGCACGGCAAACGTGGGATCGAGGAGGAGTTTCTCCACACGTTGAAGACACTGGAGTCGGACGGGCGGCAGATCGTGATGACGGCCGACCGACATCCGCGTCTGTTCACCAAGCTCAGCGACGAGTTGATCACCCGCATGCTCTGTGGCATGGCTTGTCGACTCGAGTCGCCCGACCTGCAGACCCGACAGCTGATCGTGAGGCAACTCGTCCAGAAGCAACCCTTCCCCGTCGCGGACGAAGCACTCGACTTCGTGGCCCGGCGGTTCACCAACAATGTGCGGGAACTCGAAGGGGCCATCAATTGCCTGCAAACGTATCAAGGCATGATTAAGACGCGCGTCTCGCTGCGAGCAGCACGTGAGATTCTGGCACGACTCGAACGTGACTGTATCCGCATCGTTCGTCTGGCCGACATCGAACAGGCGGTCTGCCGGATGTTCCAGGTGACCGCAGACGAGTTGAAGTCGTCCAAACGCTCACGCACGGTCAGCCAGCCTCGCATGTTGGCCATGTATCTCTCGCGACGTCTGACCGCCTGTGCCTACAGCGAGATCGGACAGTTCTACGGCAACCGGAATCACAGCACCGTCATGGCAGCCGAACGAAAAGTGCAACGACTGATCGACGAGAACGGCGAAATCCGCGTTTGTGCCGAAGCATGGCCCCTCAAGGAACTTGCCGACTCGCTCGAATCGCAACTCAAAATGGGTTGAACGGTGAGCCCAATGACGGTGTGAGTGCGATGAAAGTATGAGCGTAACGGCTTAGTCACGGCTGTGATCGCGTGGAGCTAGTCGCTTCGTGTTTCGCTCAAGAGCCAGCACAATGGTCTGCTCGCGTCGGCCATCCGCGGACACACTCAATGCGGGAAGCACGTGTCGACCGTCGACCAGTGAAAAACTTCTTTCGAACGTGCCATTCGGCTTGAGTGTCTGATGTTCGTTGTCGATGGTGACGATCGCACTGGGATGGGACCGCCCACGAATGGTCACGTCCACTTCGATCTCCAGTTGCACGTCGGACTCTGCATCGTCAACTGCACACCGCGACGGCACGTGAATCCCATCTCGCCTGGATGTTGAGTTGCTCAATCCGTTCACAGGCTCACTTGCCGGCATTTCGACCGGATTTGAGCAGCAGATCCCGTAAAACTCTCCATCATGCGCTCGCATTCCCAGTTGGAGGCGATACATCCGTCCCGGCTCATCGACGCGCACGAACCACTCGTCCGTTTCAAGCGAAATCTCGGTGTCGCACACAAAAGTGCGCCCATGAGTCTGACATTCGTCGTCCGTGATCTCGAACAGTCGTAGCACGGGGGTCGCCGCACGACGATGCTGTCCCAGAGCTGATTCAACACGACGAACGGACGATTCAGCGATCATCCATTCAGCACGCATCCATTCGGGGCTCACCGCCACGATCCGCAAGTGATCGTCGCGAGTGGCTGATTTCGTTGGCCGTATGGCCTCTTTTTTGGTGCGAGGCGCTGCGATCCCGTTCTGCGTCGAATCTGACTCCCCCAGAGTTCCGTCGTCTGCGAGCAATGCAGCGATCAGTTCATCCTTTCGCATCCCACGCCAGCCGGTCAGTTGCCGTTGTCGCGCCATGTCAGCAAGACGTTGACGCGTGAAAGTTTTCAGATTCTCTCCACTCATCACATCCTCCGATCCCAACAAGACGTCCCTGCCTCCGACGCGTATCGAACGATGATCGAGACTCCCGATCACCTTTCGACGTTCAATTGTGCGTACTGTTCCGCGGTGCTGCCGAGCAAGAACAGGATGGAGTGACCCGCGAAGAGAAACGCACAGAACGTGACGTCCGCTTCACCAATTGTTCTACCACACGCCGATCCGAGTCCGCAATGTCGAGTGAGTTGCCGGGCGTCGAGCAAACGACCAAACTGGCATGCGTCCAAACTCTCACGTGTCATTTCCCGAGAGCAACGTCGCATGATCTCACCCCTTCGATCTCCTTTTCGTGACGGGCCTCTGGTCATCGTTTTCACATGGACGCTTTTGATGTTTGTCTCTGCAACAACTCATGCAGATGACAATGCGGCACGCCCCAACATCCTGTTCGCCTTTGCGGATGACTGGGGACGCTATGCAAGCGCCTACGCGAAGCTCGAACCGGGCGGACCTTCCGATCTCGTTGAGACACCGAACTTCGACCGCATCGCGAGAGAAGGCGTGCTGTTTCGTAACGCGTTCGTGAACGCCCCTTCCTGCACACCGTGCCGCAGTTCGCTGTTGTCTGGTCAGCACTTCTGGAGAACGGGACTCGGAGCCATTCTCCTGGGTGCAGAATGGGACCTCTCGATCCCTTCGTACCCGCTGCTCCTGCGGGACGTCGGCTATCACATCGGCCATACCTACAAGGTCTGGAGTCCGGGCACTCCTTCCGACGCACCGCATGGCGGCAAATCAACCGGATACAACAAGCATGGCCGCAAGTTCAATCAATTCTCCCAATTCGTCAGTGAGTCGGACGACGTCCCCGCCGCCAAGCAGGAGCTACTGGACGAAGTCCGCGGTAACTTCGACGACTTCCTGTCCGATCGAAAGTCAGATCAACCGTTCTGTTACTTTTTCGGCCCCACAAACACGCATCGCAAGTGGACACCCGGATCCGGCAACCGGCTCTGGGGACTCAATCCTGATGAGTTGCAAGGCAAACTCCCCGCCTTCCTGCCCGACGTCCCACTTGTTCGGGAAGACTTTGCAGACTATCTCGGCGAGGTCCTCGCATTCGATGCAGCACTCGGTTTCCTCCTCGAACGGCTCGAACAACTGGGCGAACTCGACAACACTGTGATCGTCGTTTCTGGCGATCACGGTGCTCCGGGCTTCCCGCGCGGCAAGTGCAATCTCTACGACTTCGGCGTCGCGGTGCCGCTGGCCGTGCGATGGGGGGCGAAGGTGCCCGGCGGTCGAGTTGTCGATGACTTCGTTTCGCTGCCCGATCTTGCCCCGACGTTCCTCGAAGCCGCAGGCGAATCGCCCCCCGAGGTCATGACGGGCCGCAGCCTCATGAGCGTGTTGACATCAACGGCGCCCGGACAAGTCGACCCATTGCGGGATCATGTGGTCACCGGCCGCGAGCGACACGTCGCCTTCGCGCGAGATGGGTATCTGCCCTACCCTCAGCGCGCTCTGCGAACGAAAGACTTTCTCTACGTCCGCAATTTCAAGCCCGAACGCTGGCCGATGGGCACCGGTCCGGGCTACGGCGAACCAGACGGTCCAATGCCACGATACGAGCAACTCGAACATGACACGTTCGCCGCCTTTGCCGACTTCGACGCGAGCCCGACCAAGGCGTACGTCCTGACACATCATACTGAAGAAAACATGCAACCCTTTGTGCAGTACGCGGTGGGACGGTTGCCGGGCGAAGAGTTGTACGACCTGAGTTCCGACCCGGACTGTCTAACCAATCTGGCCGACGAGGCGTCGCACGCCGAAACACGCAAGGAAATGTCGAATCGGCTGATGACCATTCTCCGTGACACGAATGATCCGCGAGTCACGGGCGACGGCGAAACCTTCGATCAGCCCCCCTTCGCAGACCCAGTCGGCAAACGAAAACGAAAATCAACTCGTGAATGACGACCGTCAGAGGAACCATCCGCTCACCGCTTGCGGCTTAGCGCGATCAGAACGTGTTACCCCTCCGCGCAAACCGACCCTTTACCAACAGAACCCACCATCAATTCCCGGCAGTGTCACCGAGAAATGATCCGGTTCGGTTGAATGCTCACTCAACTCCAGACACGCCGCCCCGAGCGTGAACGCCCGGTCGTCGTGATGGACCCCGTCGCGATGATGATCGATCCGCAGTCGGCCTGTCTCCGACTGTTTGAGCAGCAGGCTTGCCAACTCCGTCTCCAGGTCATCCCGTTGCGGATTCCCTGCATCCGACACGTCGCCACACCCGGCATACCATGCGACTTGCTGATGCACGATCAGTTGCCGCAACCGCATCGCGAGCCGATGGTTCCCCTTACCCGCTGCGAAATCGAATCGCCTGACATTGAAACATCGCTCAAGGTTCTGGATCGTGCCGACAAGTTGATGCTCATCGATCACGAACTCCACATCGGGAAACGACGCGGCGACGTCTTCGATCCAGGCTTCGACCCAACGGACCGATGTCGGATGCGTGGGGGACGGCTTCACGACATCCATGCGATCCACAACGATGCGTGAGCCGTCGTAGTGGCAGACACAACCGACTGTGAAGTCCCGTTTCTCGGCGTAGTCGATGGCGGCGACATACCGAATACCCCGGGTCCCACATTCCTGCCGTTTGAGTTGCTGGTCGCGACATGCCTCCGCCTCGGCGAGTGAGACAAATTCGCCGTCGGAGTGCTGCCACTCGTTGAGCCACAGCCGCTCGAACACCGGAGCTGGCAGTAAAGCCCGCTGTTCGGTCAACCACTCGTCGGTGATCCACGGAGCGTGTGGTCCATCAAGAGAAGAGAAATACCATGCGTCGTTCTCCTTCGCATGTTCCCGGACGTCCCACTGCCAACCGCGACCAACGCCGGCATTCGTCAGCACACTGAGCACGCACGTCGGCTTCTTCGCCGCAGAAGAGAGAAGCGAGTACCACAGGTCGGGCCGTTCCCAGTGACACAACTCGTCGCAGACCACAAAGTCTGGCAATGCCCCCCACGAACTGCGGACGTCCGACGAGATCACCTCCAATTGTGAGCCGGTCAACGAGTTCCGCACGAGGTGTTGCACGAACACCAGTTGATCGCATTGGTCAGGATTGAGCTCAGCAAGTCGACGGATGGCCCGATAGATGAGGTTCGCCTGATCGCGATCAGCGGCTGCGGCCAATCCGGTGACCGGTTCCTTCGCTGCAAGCAGAATCCACGCGATCTGCATTGCCATGTCGGACGTCTTCGAGTGCCCACGTGGCCGTTCGATGTAGGACCGCCGATACGGCACCCGTGAAGGAGAATCACCTGACCCTGCCGATGACCGCTTGGCCAACGAGCACCATGCAAGGTCGAGAGCGGCGAAGTCACGCTCCTGCCACGGCTGCATGAACTTCTGGAACGAGCGTCCCTTGTCGGCGTGAAGGATCATCCAGCGGCGAAACGCAGCCGGATCATTCCTCGACAGCCTGCGAATCTGCTCCCGGCGCAGCATCAACCGGCGGCTCAAGTCCTGACGCGCGGCAGAGGTCAACAAACTCTTCATCACTCAACTCTTCAAGGTATTCTCTGGTCAATTCCGCTTCGTCCTCGGCCTGCCAGCACGGCGGCGGTTTATTTTTGAGGAAAAACGTCTGAGCGGACACACTTCCCTCCATCGCGGATCGGTAGAGTGCTGCGGCGACGTTCTGACTCAACATGACGTTGGCTCGATCAACCTGCTCACGAAACTGCTCATCATGCTCAATCGTTCTGAGCACATCGACAGCCGCGATGCCCACCTTTCCACACGCTCCGGTCGGTGAGGCCCCCAAAGTGAGTGCGTGAAGGTACAGTTCCTTTTGAGCAGCTGTGAGCAGCGTAGGACCATCGGATGTCGTCATCGGTGGCGAATTCCGCGCCTCACCAACATCGGGATCGAGTTGTTCAGCAACCGATGGGGGCAGTTCATCAGGAGTCGCGATCCGCTGTTTCTTCTTGCCACGTTGATTGTGAGACGGACCGGCGAGCTTTCTTCGCGTGCTCGCGGTTGTCGAAGACGTAGTAGACCGGCTCGGCGTATCTGCTTTTCCGGTAGGACTCTTCGCTGACAAGACCTCTTTGTTTATCATGATGCTTGTTGCCTCCGTAAATGGCCGAGTGAGCGGTTCGTGATCGGCGTTGAGGCCGGGTTGACCCCACGCGGACGAACCCGGCTCTCTCGAAAAACGGGTTGATGTGTCCCATCTGGGCGAGGGTTTCGATCCAAGGATACGGGCAGAGTTCACACGACCGTCGCACAAACTTCGCTGCGACCCCGGCTCCGCGATATGTCGGATGCACGACCACTCGCGAGAGCATTACGAGTTGCCGATTCATCGCTCGAATCGACGTCCGCTCCCAGCGACCCGACCGACCGAAGTACCGGTTGCGAAGCTTGAGCGAAATCGGCGGCGATACAAACACACAAGCGCCGACCGGCTCGTCCCCATGCCACAACATCGTCAGGAACTTCGTGAACCCCACCGAGTGACTTCGGTAATGCCACCGAGCGAAGTACGGCCAGTCGGACTTGGTCGCTTCGCTGATCCAGAGATCGTTGGCGAGGGACATGCTTTTTTTTTGAGTGGGTCGGCAGACTCATCGTTTCGCGCGACGTTGATCTCGCCGTCGAGGCGACACTTCACGTGGACGTTGGGATGCAGGTCCTCGGCGACGTCTTCGTGCGTGGTCGCCAGCAGAAAGCCGGTGTTCGTGCGGTCGGCCAGTCGGCGGACATTGAAGGCGACCACCCGGGCGAGTGTGCGATCCAGCGTTGCTGTGAACTCGTCAGCGACGAGCCATTGCGGCTTCTGCGACAGACCGAGAGCCAGCCGGAATCGGTAGCGTTGCCCGTCCGAGAGTTCAGCGGGCGTTCTCAGCATCAGGTGAGCCTCACCCAGTCCGCACGCGGAGAGCAACTGCATGCTTTCATCGACAGGCAGAGGCAGACTGTCGATGAGGATGCGATCGCCCAATTCGAGATCGTCGATGTTCAGAACGGGGTTGAGGGTTGAGAGTTGAGGTTTGAGGGTGGCAGGAATCGGAGTCTTGCAGAGAGACTCACTCGCGGCTCGCATGAGGGATGACTTGCCGGAGCCACTGGCTCCGGTGAAGAGAACAACGTCGCCCGACTCGATCGGGAGTTCAAGGTCTTCCGCGATGGTGTGCTGGCCTTTCTCGAAACCGATGCCGAAGTGGTCCATCACAATCGAGGCATGGGTCGAGTTCTGTTTGGGGAGGAAATCGTGGGAGACGGAGAGGAGCATGTTTGAGTTGATCTGTTGATTAGATGATTTGATGAATAGCTCAACAGCGACCGACACTCGCTGGGGAAGTCGCACGTCCAACTACATGTTCTGTGGGAGTCGGACGTGGAGAGTGACGGTCGGCTCGTCCGCGAGGAGGTGGTCGAGAGTTTCCCTCACGTTGTCCCAGCGATCAGGGGGGACTTCGAGTGTTGCTCGGACGGAACCGCACGCGGACTCGTCATCGTCCGACGGAAGCCAACCGTCGGCGCCTTCCGGATTCGGTGCGAGGAGCAAGTCTTGAAGCTCTTGTTCGTCGAAGCCGGTTAGCGTGGCGTCGAAGTCCGGGAGGTCTTGCAGGTCGTCGAGCAGATCAAGCAGTTTGTCCGGGTCCCAGTCGCTGCCGACGGATGAATTGTTGAGGGTGATGTTGAGGGCCTGCTCACGTTCCAGGGGCAGGTCGACGACGACGCAGTCGACCTCCGTCTGCCCCTGATGCTTGAGAACTTCCAGTCGCTGATGTCCGCCGACGACGTGCCCTGTGCGACGATTCCAGACGATCGGCTGTACCAGATCAAATTCATCAAGCGACCGTTTGAGCTTCTCAAAGGCCTGATCCCCCGGTTGCAGTGCGACACGCGGGTTGTAGGGAGCCGGACGCAAATCTATGACAGAAAGACGCTGAAGTTGCATGGGAAGTGACTGCAAGAAGAGAGACTCAAGACAGTTGTCTACCGGTCAAGTTCGTCATCCGTCAGGTCGAGAAACTCGGGCGACTGGCGAAACTGGCCTCGGAGGTCGTCCTTGATTCGACGTAGACAACGGGTGACATGCCCTTTGGGATGACCGAACACGTTGCCGATGCGGTCGAGGGGCCAACCGGCGTTCTCGCGGAGGGCCAGCATGGCGAGGTACTTCCACTTGCGAGGCTCCTCGCCGGCGTAGTGATCGTGAATGGTTTGCCAGAACTCGTCGGCTCCGGTGCGGGGAAGGACGATCTTCGTGCCGTCCGGCTTCGCAACTGACATGGGTGCATCCATTCGAGTCAAAGTGAATCGTGCCTCATCCAATGTGGCACGTGTTGCGCGGATGTTGACTCTAGTATTAGATGGTCTGCAAGAGGAGTTTGCTCGTCGAGAACTGGATCGTCTCGTATGATCGGTGGCAGGCGTGTTTCCAGCCCGCTTTCCTCTTGATCGATGGTGAAAAAAGCCGATGTCGACTGTCGATCAGACATCACCACATTCTGCGTTCCTTCAAACGCCGAACTCTCGGCGACGATGGTTCTTGCGATGTGCTGCGGTTGCGCTCGGGCTGTCACCGTTTGTGCTGTTTGAAGTGTTGTGCCTGGCCATGGGTTGGGGCCGACCGGATCTGTCTGTCGACCCGTTCGTGGGATTCCACGACGTCAATCCGCTGTTCGTGTTAAACGAAGAGGGAGATCGGTATGAAGTCCCCGTTGCGAGACAGGGCTACTTCCGACCGGAGTCGTTCGCTGCCGAGAAGCCGGCTGACGAGTTCCGCATCTTTTGCCTCGGTGGTTCGACCGTGCAGGGACGTCCGTTTGCAATCGAGACGTCCTTCACCACCTGGCTGGAGATCAGTCTGAATTCCGCCGATGCGAGTCGGTCGTGGGAAGTGGTCAACTGTGGAGGCGTCTCGTATGCGACATATCGGCTGATCCCGATCCTCCGCGAGGTGTTAGACCATCAGCCGGATATGATCATTCTGTGCACGGGGCAAAATGAATTTCTGGAGGATCGCACGTTTGATCACATCAAACGTCGGCCCCCGATTGTGAAACACTCGCTCTCTGCGGCATCAAAGATGCGTACTTTTCATGTGCTGCGTAACGGATGGTTCAGTTTGACGAATCGGGATTCTTACGAAACTCTCGACGAGCGGCCGTTGCTCCCCACCGAAGTCACTGCTCTGCTCGATGAGCAAGGGGGGATGGAGACGTATCATCGGGATGATGTCTGGCGGGAAAGCATCATTGAGCAATACCGCTTCAATCTCATCCGCATGGTCGAATTGTCACAAGAAGCGGGCGTGCCGATCGTGTTGATCAATCCTGTCTGCAATCTGCGGGACTGTCCGCCCTTCAAATCGGAGCATCGGAGCGAACTGACTGCTGACCAACTCCTCGATTGGGAGACACTGACAGACACAGCACGTGAGAGGCTGGCGTGTCGCGTGCCGGAGGTCGCCGAGGCGACGACGCTGTGGGAACAGGCATGTGAGCTTGACCCGCTCCACGCCGGTGAGTACTTCGAACTGGCCCGCTGTTACGACCGGGCGGGGCAGACTGAGGAGGCAAAGTCGGCCTACCTGACAGCGAAGGAACTGGACGTCTGCCCGCTGCGAATGCTGGAGCCAATGCAGGCCGCGGTCATCGAAACCGCAGACCGGATGAGTGTGCCGCTGGTCGATGCCCAAGAGTTGTTCGAGCGAGTGACACCCGATGGCATCGTCGATGGTCGCTGGCTGGTCGACCATGTGCATCCTTCGATTCAGGGACACCAGTTGCTGGCGGATCGAGTGGCGGAGTTGCTCGTCAGGCTGGGGACGATCACACCAGGCGAGAATTGGGAGGAGGAGAGGACTAGAGCCTATCAAACGCACACCGAGTCGTTGCCGGACTACTACTACATCAAAGGTTTGAAAAGGCTGAAAGTCGTCCAGAACTGGGCACGAGGTCGTGCGGGCGTTGATCCTGCGACTTTCAGGGGTTCGACTGATGCGAGCGACGACTGATTGGGCATGATGTGACTGATTCGCAGCCGACCCGGTAGATGCCTATGATGGGTGTTGAAGCCTCGGACGGCGTTCGGGTGATGTAAAGAGCAAAAGCGAATCCACGCTTCATGTCAGAACTCCCATCCCGCTACCGCAAACAGATTCTCTTCGACGGCATCGGCGAAGAGGGGCAGCGGTGCATTTGCACGGGACGTGCGCTCGTGGTGGGGTGCGGAGCTTTGGGTTCGGTGATCGCGGATCAACTGGTGCGGGCGGGCGTTGGGTTTGTGCGAATTGTCGATCGGGACTTTGTCGACATCACAAATCTGCAGCGGCAGGTGCTCTACGACGAGCGGGATGTTGAGTCACAGTTGCCGAAGGCAATCGCGGCAGCGAACAAGCTGCGTCACATCAACAGCACGATCACGATCGAGCCGCATGTGGCGGATGTGAATCACACGAACATTCGTGATCTTGCTGAGGGAGTCGATGTGATCGTCGACGGCACCGACAACTTCGAGGTGCGGTTTCTGATCAACGACGTGGCACTTGAAACACGAACCCCCTGGGTCAACGGCGGCTGTGTCGGTACGCATGGGCAGGTGATGGCCATCGTCCCCGGCGTGACAGCCTGTCTGCGGTGTCTGATGGAGGACGTCCCTGATCCGGGCACGACGGAAACATGCGACACGGCTGGCGTCATTGGCCCGGCGGTCAACATCGTTGCATCGTTGCAAGTCGTCGAATCGCTCAAGATTCTGTCGGGACAGCGAAATCTAATCGAACCCGTGCTGACGATTCTCGATGTCTGGGACGGCAGCTATCGTCGATTGAAGATGGATGGTCTGTCTGAACGGACGCAGTGCCCGGCCTGTGTCGGCGGCGAACGCCTGTGGCTCAATGGCGATCGTGGCTCGCGGACGACCATTCTCTGTGGACGCAATGCGGTACAATTTTCGCCCAGCGAACCGGGCGAATTGTCACTGCCCGATCTCGCTTCACGATTGCAGGAGAGCGGCGAAGTCACACAGAACGCATTCCTGCTTCGCTTGCGAATCGGTGAGCCGGAACGGGAGATCACCGTGTTTCGTGATGGCCGGGCGATCATCACGGGGACCGAGGACCTCGCCGAGGCACGCGGACTGTATGCCCGGTACATTGGACACTAGCGTGTCATGTTGAATGTCGAAGGTCGAAAGTCGACATCTTGCCCGCACTTCTCACATTCGACATTAGACCTTCAACCATAGACCCTCATGTCCCACTTCTCTCTCGAACTGCCGACGATCCAGAACTGGAATTGCCACTCGTGCAGCGAGTGTTGCAAGCAACACGGCATCTTTGTGACGGACGAGGACAAAGCCCGCATCGAACAGCAGGAGTGGACCGAAGCAGACGGCATCCCCGCCGGTCAGGAGTTGTTCGTCAAGGAGGGTGGTTGGCTCGGAAAATCGTGGTATCGGCTCGCGCAGCCGAACGGGGCCTGCGTGTTTCTCGATGATGAAGGATTGTGCCGGATTCATGCCAAGTACGGCGAGCCTGCGAAGCCGCTGGCGTGCAGGATCTATCCGTATGCGTTTCACCCGGCGGGAAGCAAAGTTGCCGTGAGTGTGCGGTTTAGCTGTCCGTCGGTCGTGCAGAACCTTGGACAGCCGGTGACGTCGAACCGCAAGGAGATTCGCGGGTATGCGAATCAAGTGGTGCCCGCCAATGTGCGAGACGCCGAACCGCCCGAGTTGACGCCCGGCACACGTCTCGGCTGGACAGATTTGCTTCCAGCCGTTGACGTTCTCGACCGCCTGCTTGCGGCTGACGATGTTCCGGTGTTGATCAAATTGCTGCGCGTTTTGTATTGGGTCGGACTGATCGAACAGTCGAAGTTCGACAGACTCGCGGGCGATCGACTTTCCGAATTCTGGGACATCATTGGCCAGGCATCGATCGAAGCATTCGGGACAGACACTCCCGTCGAACAAATCGCTCAGCCGACCCGGATCGGCCGGTCGCAGTTTCGGCTACTCGCAGGTCAATATGCTCGCAAGGACACGTACGCCGATGATCGCTCCTTACGCGGACGCTGGCGGTTGCTACAAATGGCACTGGCGTTGACTCGTGGTCGGGGCACGGTGCCGCCCGTGCAGACGTGCTTTCGCGAGGTGCCGTTTGAGTCTCTTGAGCAATCTTTCGGTCCGCTTCCGGATGCTGCGGAGGAGATGTTCACTCGTTACTTCCGCGTGAAGATCAAGGGGATGCACTTTTTCGGTCGCCCCTACTACGGCGTCCCCTTCGCCGAAGGCGTGCACAGTCTTGCTCTGGTGTATCCGGTTGTGCTCTGGATCGCCCGCTGGATCGCAGTGAGCAACGATCGCACCTCACTGAGCAGTGACGACATCGTTCAAGCGATCACGATCGCAGACCACAATCACGGTTACTCGCCCGCCTTCGGCACCTGGGGCTTCCGCCGCCGTGTGCGAAACCTCGCGCAGATGGGAGACATCGCAAAGTTGTGTGCGTGGTATGGGCAATGAGTGGTGAACTGTTCGCGTGCTGGTGTCGCTAAGCCGCACACGATGGATGTGACCGTCACGGTACGAAGGGGAAGAGGCGTTTGATGACGGTTGCGTCGAGGGGGGCGCCGTATTCACACGGTTCGAAGGCTTCGATGTAGCGGATCTGGCGGCCGCGTTCTTCTCCGTAGGTGGCGATCAGCAGGTCACGGTGGCGGTCGGCGAAGGAGTCGATCCAGCCGAGATAGAATCCTTTGAGCCACTTGCGGCGTTCATCAGGATCGGACGGGACTTCGTCATCGCGGTGCATGTTGTATGGAAGCCACTCGTAAAACTGTGACTCGTGGCAATCGAGCATGGCAACGACCTTATCGAGCACCGGTTCGATGTCGACAGCGACCGTGGGGGCGAGGCGATACGGACGCTCAAACGTATCCGGCAGGTAAGCGATGATCGGGTTGTCGCGAAGTGCGGCCACGTCCGGGACGATCGGCGGCACGGTCACCATATAGGCCGCATCGCACACGAGTTGTGACGTGTAGCGGTGGTCGGGGTGATAGTCATTTGGTCGGTGCGTGAGGATCAGGTCCGGGTTATACTCGCGGATCAGTGCAATGATCTCGAAGCGGGCATCAATGGTGGGCTGGAGATAGCCGTCGCGGTAATTGAGGACATCGTACTGGATGCCGATCGTGGCCCCGGAAGCGGCGGCTTCCTTGCGTCGGCGACTCACGAGTTCCTCGCCAGACATCTCGTGATGGCCGGATTCTCCGTTGGTGACGCTGACGAATCGCACGTCGTGCCCGTGCTGTCGCCAGAGAGCCGCTGTGCCGCCTGCGTGAAGGTCGCAGTCGTCGGGGTGGGCTCCAATGATGAGGATTCGCAGCGTCTCGGCAGGCATCAATGATCTCCGTTGCGTCTTCAGTGATCCTCCATCATAGCAACTGCCGGGCGACGACTCATGCCCGTCCTCAACGAAACTTTTTCGGTTTTCCAGCGGCGATGCACAGCGGGACGGGCTTTACCGGCCACGCCACCTGAACGACAATAGGCGTTTCACTGACTGAGCTGATGACGGATGCATGGATGTGCGTAGACTCACCCCGAGTGGTGAGAGTCACGGCGGACATTGACTGACTGAACAGGAAATTTCATGGCGTCGTCCAATCCGACCGACCGATCGCCGGGGGCCGACGAAAGTGCCTCCGCAGCGCGCGAGGTCCTGGGCCATCTGAACTTTTCGACCGGGAAACCCGAGCCGTCCCTGCACCGGAATATCGACCTGCTGTGCCAGGAAGTCGGAAGCGAGGATCGTCCGAATCGGCTGCGCAAGCACCTCCTCCGGGAACTGGACGCCCTCCGCGGCACGTCGCCGGCTTTTGCGGACTGCAAACAGGCGGAAGGGGTGATCGACCTGACGCTGGGGGGATGTCTCGCAGCATACCGATCCCATCATGCCGACCTGCTGTTCCATCTTCCGCCGGAAGAGTTCGAGGCCCCCTTCCTGCTGGGACGAATGTTCGAAGCGGTGTTGCTGCAAGGCGAACCCTGGGATGACCGCGGACGCATCGTGCAGGGAGCCGTCACCCATCTCAACGATTTTGTGGGCTATCGACCCATCGCGGTCCTTGAGAATGGCCGCAAGATGGAGATCTACGACAACGAGCGGTTCCGCTGTGTGCCCATTTTCATCGAAGGGGCGGGTGTGGCCAGCGGAGATCATCACGATCTAATTGAGGCGACGCTGGCCTTTCTACGTGAGTCGCCTCAGGACTTGTTGCATGCAGCTCATTTTGATCTCCAGCAGATGCATGAGTTGGCGATCGATGTGCGAGCTCACGATCAAACGCATCCGGTCAACAAACGGACAAACTACCTGTTCGGCGAATGGGACCCACATCAAATCGATATCAAAGGGCAATATACCCGATTCGTGCTGCGTCGGATCATCCTCGATGCCCTTGTGCGCTGGGTCGAGGATGAACAGGCGGGTGTCGCACGGGATGAACGCTTGTTCGATGCGGCGGCGGCTTTGTCGGGGACAATTCTGATGGCATCGTCCATCAGTGGCGCGGGGCCGGAGACGCACGACTCGACCGTATCGCTGACGTCGTTGTTGCCCATCATCGCACGACGCCGCGACGAGTTCTACAACCGGCTGATGGAGAGTCTGACAGGTTCGCGAAAAAGCCGTCTCGATCGTGAAGCCGAGTTGACACAACAACCATTCGGACATGTCCGGCAGTACCTCAACATGACGGTCGCCAGTTACGGCGCGCGTCAAGTGCAATACCGGGAGCTAGCGTACCTCTTCGCACGGATGGGGCACGGCGACGCGAGCCGTCGTCAGGCACATGTCATCCCCTCCGCATCCGCACGCTTTGAGTGCGAGATTCAATGTCGTGTCGGCGCGGCACGTCGATGTCTCGACCGGGGAGCCATCGAACGGGCGGTCGAATCGGTCGTCGAAGCAGTCGACCTGCTGCACCGAGGGATCGAATGCGGAGCGCTCGTCGACCCGTGGAATATCCTCGGCTTTCACGGTCAGTTCCCCCTGTTCACCTCACGCGAGGATGCCATCCCTGACGGTCGCATCGAGACGTTGATGCTGCTGATGGATGACCTGTTCTCCGTCTACGCGCGATGTCTGGGTGAAGCGGCTGCGCTCGGGAATACGCAGCTCAGCGAGGACATCTCCCGACGTTTCCTGGATCTGGCGGAGTGGTGGGACAAGTTCGGCAGCGACGTGATCGACGATCTGCCGGACGTCTCCGGGCATGAGAGCTGGGAGGCAGCGACGCAAGTATCGAGCGTGCTCAGCGAATGGAGAAAGGCTGGAGAAGAGGCTGGAGACATCGGCTTCTGGAAACAGCATGTCGAACGATTTCATTCGGCTCAGTCGTACGCCCAGGTCATCGAAGCACTCCTCGCGAAGGGAGACTCCGTCGCTGCGATGGGATTGATGATGCAATGGCTCAGTCAAGTCGACGAAGTCGGCTTCGAGTCACCTCGCGATTCGATCTTCGCCATGCTGATCCGCTGGATGCGGTTGCCGGCAGTGAGCGAAAACACAGACCCCACGAACCGCCCCATGACGCTTCGCCGGATGTTCGAGTTTCTGGAAGCGAATGCAGGCGACTTCTGGTCCGTCCCCAGTCTGGAGACAGCCGTCGGCATCGCACGAGCCGGTAACGATCACTCGGCCGACATGGAGTGGGTCGACGAGGATGGATTTGACGACGAGCAGGATGAAGAAGACAGCCTGTACAGTGCCGCATATGAGCAAGTCACTTTTCGCGACAGCGCGGATGACGGGACGTGGGGTGACACGCTCGATGATGGTTTCGATTTGCAGGACACAGAATTTGAACTGATCAATCGCAGTCTCGAACCCCGCATCAAGTTCCTGAACGCGGTCGCCCAGATGTGGCAGATGGCGGCCGTCTCGATGACAGCCGAGTGTCAGAATACAAGCCGGGAAGAGGCCGAGAGCATTCGCACGGCAACCCGAGATTGGGTCCGCACTCTGCGTCGGTGGCAGGACGATCTCCGTTCGCTAATGAAGGGGGTGTGGACACACAACATCGCCCCCCCCTCCGGCGATCACGACGCGAACCTCGAATTCGACATCCAATGGCAAGTCAAACTCTATGTGATGCATCAGTTAATCGTGACGGTCATCGGCTGCCGTCACGCAGAGCGACTCTTGCAGAGCTGTCTTCCCGCAGATGACGAACTGCTCCGCGAAGAGGATCAGGAACGGCAAATCGTGGAGTTGCTCGGCCATGTCGTGCGAGGCGAGGCGGATGCTGTGATTCGTCTGCTACCGGACTGGGTCGCATCACTCAAACAGAAACAGCAGTTGCTGTACGTTCCGCTGGAGCACTCCGGCTCGCCGCAATCCGTGCTCAACGTTCAACTGTTGCAGACGACGATCCGTTTTCTGTTGGCTTCGATGCCGCGGCTCGGGTTGCTGCGGGGAACGTTCCACTTGCTACAGGCCGTATTCACGATGGAGCGCAATTCGAGGCCGAACGGTCCAGCGATCACAGAGTTCGACCGGGCCTTTCAGGTGGCACTCCGTCGAACTCTCGAAGCTGTCGTCACGTCAGCGGCCACGTGGGACGCAAAGGGGACATCCGGCAGTCTCGAAGAAACGCTTGTTGAACAAGTCCAGCAGGCTCTCGGGCCATTTCAGGATCTGTGGCAGAAGCACAGCGAAACCATGCGATTGTCAGCCGTTGATGCTGACGGGCCGCATCGGGGTGTCGACTGGGAAACAATTGAGGAATTCATCCGGACCTACGGCAGCGACCTGTTTCACGCGAGTCAGCTCACGCTCGGGAATGTCCGGGCAATCCTGAGAATGGGTGTCTCGCACTACGTGGATTTCCTGATCAAGGAGCAGGACCCCCTTCGCCCGATCAAGCTGGTGGAAGACCTCGATGCAGGCCGTATTGACCACGAGGATACCGAGTGGTGTCTGGAGTTCATCTACTCGGTGGTCGTCGACAAGTTTGATCGGTTCGTGGAATACAACACGACGACGACCCAGTCCGACTATGGCGAGAACTTCCATTGTCTGCTGGACTTTCTCCGACTCGAAGCTCAATACGACCGGGACGCCTGGAACCTGATCCCGCTCAAGATCGCGCACGAAGTGCTGGCTCGCGAGGGACACGCCGAGGCTGCGTTCATCTGGGAGCAGCTTTGCGAGGAACATGCCTCCGAGCAGGCGGAAGAGTACGTCGAGGAGTACCGACGACTTGCTCAACATCACGGCATGCGGATGCCGGCGATCGCGGATCATCTGAACGACCGCTTCGTGAAACCACTGGCGGTCAATCGCATGGTCTCGCTGGTGGAGCAGTCCATCAAAGATGCCCGTCAGCAAACGGGCGAGTCGTTCGCCTTCGAGAAACTGGAGGCCGAGGTCGATGAATACCTGCAGGACTCGTGGGGTTCTGGTGTTGACGTGCCGGAATGGTTACAAAGCCTCGGCTCGGAGGTCGACCGAGTGGAGATGGACTCCGGCGGAGGACGTCCAGGCTCGACAGCGGACATCGTGCTGCCTCAAACTCGCCTCGACCGTAAAGCCTTGGCCAAAGAGCTCGACGCGATTGAAAAACCACTTCGACGGCGTCGGCAGAAAGGCACGACACGTCGTGACAAAACAGACGTGAACCCTGGTGATCATCCGACCACCGACGCCCCGGGAGATGCCAAGGACGCCCCCTGATCGACTCAGACCCAGCGATGTTCCGGAAGAGCATCCATGGTCGACTCAGCATCGCGCGTTGTGGGGACGATCATGTCGGCCCTCCAATAGCTCTTTAGCTCGGTAATCAGCTCAAAGAACTTCTCAAGATCAACCGGCTTGACGAGGTACGCCTGAACAGACAGATCCTCACTGACGAGCACGTCCTGCTGGTCAGTCGACGCGGTCATCACGACCACAGGGATGCTGCTGAGCCGGTCGTTCGAACGGATTTCGGCCAGTACCTCGCGACCACCTTTGCCAGGCAGTCCCAGGTCGAGCAGGATCAAATCCGGCTGAGGAGCCTGCCGGTAGACACCTTCGCAGTGAAGGAACTGGGAAGCCTGCTCACCGTCTCGCAGCCATGTGAGCCGATGCTCAAACTGGCCCCGCTTCAATCCGCCGATCGCAAGCCGGGCAGCGGGCACACTGTCCTCAACGAGGAGGACCTCCATTGGTCGTCCGACCGTTTCTCGCTGCATGTCGCTTCTCCGACACGAGTCTGAATGAGACGCCACGGGTGACAAGATAGCACACCGGACCGGCCTCATCCATCATGCGTAGTGAAACTCTGGTCGCTTTGGCTTGACGATGTCGTCCACGTGCTGGCGTTTCGGCCCCGGACGATAGGCTTCAAACCCATCGATCGTGTATTCGCTCAGCAGCAGGTTGATTCGCATCTCGATATTAGTGAGTTGCTTGCCCTCTTCCTTCGTCGCAAAAGTGAAGGCTCTCCCCTTTTTGAGCGATGACATCCGACCTGTGCGACCAACGCGGTGCACATAGTCGTCGCAGTATTCCGGCACTGTGTAATTAATGATGTGTGAGATGCTGCTCACATCAATTCCGCGACCGACGACATCAGTCGCGATCAGTAGTCGGGTCTTCCCCGCCCGGAAGTCACGCATCACGCGATCTCGCTGACGTTGTTGAAGGTCGCCGTGGATCACCGCCACACCGGGCAGACGTTTGGAGATCTTGCGATGCAGTTCATCCGCACCTCGCTTGGTCCGGCAGAAGACGATTGCCTGATGGGGACGCTCTCGACGCAAGAGTCTCACGAGGAGCTGGAACTTCCGATCGCCATCGACGGTGCAGTAGAACTGCTCGACGGCATCCGTGACCACATTGTCTTCCGAGAGATCGATACGAATCGGATCGGACATGAACCGCATGGCGAGCCGCTCAACGGGAGCCGGCATCGTGGCGGACAATAACAGCGTCTGTCGTTGTTTCGGACAATGTTTGAGGATGCGTTCGATATCGGGCAGAAACCCGATGTCCAGCATGCGATCGGCTTCATCAAGAATGGCGATCTTGATCGTCGACAGATCAAGGACGCCGCGCCGAATCAGGTCCAACACTCGTCCCGGCGTACCGATCGCGATTGTCGGCTTGCGATTCAAATGATCGACCTGCCGTCCGATGGGACGTCCGCCGACAAGGCAGGCGGGATCACAATGATGCTCGGCTGCGAGTCGCGACGCTTCGGCAGCAACCTGTTCACTCAACTCTCTGGTCGGAGCAAGAACGATTGCCTGGAGTTCTGTGCTGTTGTGATCAATTTGCTCGAGCACGGGAATCACGAATGCAGCCGTCTTCCCGGTGCCTGTGCGCGCCTGACCGATGCAGTCGCGCCCAGACATTGCCTTGGGAATGAATCCGGCCTGGATAGGCGTCGGGGCCTCAAACCCCATGCCACCCAAAGCCCGCAGCATGTCATCCCCGAGGCCCAAGCTCTCGAAATCTGTGCACGCCTCAGAGTCGTCCGAATGATCGTGGTGACTGTTTTGAGAATGAGAATTGTCTGTTTCCGGCTCCGCCGTTCCGTCGATTAGTGTCGTCAAGTTCTATACTCCTATTTATTTACGTCGTCTGCTCAACACTCGCCAACACGATCCTTCGGGCGGCTGTGGAGCACGAAACTGTGCCTGTTCTTTTTTTCTAACACTTCGAGATCACCGGAATTGTACCCTTCCCAGGCGATCAACGTCAATTCGAGGCTGCGACTCACCAATGACAGCAAATGACGCGAAATACTCCTACAAGCCAATGCACGCACAACCGTAAAAACACCCTGATCATGACAGAACGATCGAACCGTATCGATCACCTCGAACTGTGAGACGTTCGATTGTCTCTAGCGGACGCCGAACTCCGAAACGTGTAGACTTGCACTGAGCCGAAGGGTTTGACCGAGCGATCGATTCTTGACGGATAGAATCAGATGAGACAGATGATGTTTCGACGACTGATCGGATTGTTATCACTCGTGGTCGTTGTGTGCGTCATGCCATCGACATGTCGGGCCCAACAGCAACCGACAACCACCGGGTCGTCGTCGAACGGTACACCATCCGGCACTCAGGCGACGTCAGGCTCGACGACCGCATCAACGACGACAACCACCAACACTCAAGGAAGCAACCTCACCGGTCAAGGTGTGCAACAGCCTCAATTCCGAGCGTTCGGAGATGCACTGAATCAGAATCCCTCGGGATTCGTCGGCCGCGGAGCCAGCGATGGGTTCACCGGACAACAGTTTGCAGGGCAGTCGAATGTGAATGGCAACGTCAGCCCCCAGTTGGGCGGATTGGGGGCGAACCGAGGCAACACGAACGCGGGACAGAGTCAACCGTCGGGACCAAGCCGTGCTGCAAGATTGAGGCCGCGACACCGTGTTGCGTTCTCATTCTCACCGTTGCGCATCGATGCTGTCCGTTCGAACGTTGCGAATCACATCAACTTTCTTGATGGTCGCGTTTCAGGGGTCGAAACGACGTTGACTCCCGACGGCACCCTGATGCTGCAAGGAACGGCTGTCAGTCCTGATGCGAGGAAACTGGCCGAAGCACTCGCAAGGCTTGAACCCGGAGTGCGTCGTATCGACAATCAGATCAGTGTGTCGCCTTCCCCAGAGCTACCAAACAGTATCGCTCCCTGATGCCTCAATCTCGATTACCGTGGACACTCCCTCGCCCGTCATTGCTCTTCACGCTTCTGATGATCGGTAGCGTCGGCATGCAAGTCTGTCCGGCAGACGACCAGCCGATTCCGGACCGTGAGTCTCTGCTGAAGACGTTCGTCGATGAATTCGTATTGATCGCGCCGGGCGTCGAGCAGTTCCCGCAGTCGTTCGAGATGGGGTCGGAAGCGTCACCCGAGGAGCAACCGAAGCACCCGGTCACGCTGGCTCGCCCATTCCACATGGCAAAGTATGAGGTGCCGCAGAATCTGTATGAGGCCGTGATGGGAGAGAACCCCAGCCGCTGGAAGGGACCCCGCAACTCGGTCGAAATGATCACCTGGACGGACGCCAACACGTTTTGCGAAAGTGTGACGGCCCTTCTGCGTGAGGCTCATCTGATCGAACAGAATGACTCCATCCGACTTCCGAGCGAGGCCGAATGGGAATACTGCTGCCGAGCCGGAACTGACACCGCATACAGTTTTGGAGACCAGGCGACGTCCCCCGACGACGAGGGGAACAAGGCGAGTCTGCTCGACCCTTACGCCTGGCACACCGGCAACGCAGCCGGTAACGATCCCCCAGTCGGAGCCCTCAAAGCAAACCCGTGGGGACTGTACGACATGCACGGTTATCTCTGGGAATTCACCGCCGATCACTGGCAGGACGACCATCAGTCGGCCCCGACAGACGGCAGCCCGCGGATCTCAAGCGAAGAGGACGCTCCGATCGTCGTTCGTGGTGGCTCTTGGAAAGACCGCCACCCCCGACTGCGATCAGCCGCACGACAATCATTCAAGATCGATGCCCGCGACGATGCGGTTGGATTTCGCTGCGTGATGGACAAAGCCGGGTGATTGCCAGGCACATGACCCTGACACAACAACTGCCCCCGATGCCAAATGACATCGGGGGCCTCGAACTTCAATCGTTCGGCAGGCTACTTCGAGCAGCAAGCTGCACCGGTCGCACAGCAATCGGAGTCGCCGCTCAGACAACAGGCCGCATTGCCGTAATCACAGCAAACGCAGTCTTCGCAAGAAGTGCAGTCGCACAACTCACAGCCATCGCACCCCCCCGGGCAGGCGCACGATGCTGACGAAGCGTTACCCGAAGCAGTCGACAGCGCGCTCAGGCCAAATAGTGAAACCGGGATGGCGAGCAGTCCCGCAAGAAACATTCGACGTAACATGGATTTTCTCCCATGAAATGTGTGAACAGATGAGGCGACACACCGACTCTGCACAGAGTCAATGAATGCGCGCACCTCGATTGAGCAAGCAGCTCACACGATGGGAGGCGGCAGCAGCGGTTCGTCACCCCGTTGATTGACACGGACATCGACGAGTGTCAGTTGACCGCTCAACAGAGGACGGAACGGACGAAATTCCTGACCGACCAGATACACGAAAGTGACGATCATCGGACTGCAGAATGGACATTCATCACAACCATTCTCGGTTGGATCTGATCCGTCACCGGTTTGCGTTTGATGATGTCTTATGCAGCAGGAACGTCCAGACGCGGGGGTAACATCGTCCTGTTCCGGGCAGCAGCAACACTGCCCCCCCAAACCCCGGACAACGGTTGGTCCGCCGACAGCGGACCGCGAACCCATCATCGGCCCGACGCAGAGAGCGACAATGAGAAGCAGGCAGAACACGGAATATGACATCCGCCGGATCATGAATAAATGATATGCGCGGACTGTCGAACGAGTCAATATGCGAATCTCGCTACGATGATCGACGATGCGTTGTTATGACTGGAGAGTCGGAGATCCTGCCAATCATGCGAAGCTGGCCGACACGACCACAAAGTTGAATCTCCGCCACGGTCGACATTCAACCGTCGGAGTGCTCGCAGCTTTTCGCTCGGATTTCGCCGCGTGAATTGTGTACAATGGTCCACAGTTACAGACTGATCCCCCTCGACTGTCGTTGCACATCTCATGCCTGCCAAAACTGCCGACGCGATCCTTGATCGTCACTTTCTCGAACTGCGTTGTGAGATCCTGAATCTCGCTGCCGCTCTTGATCGAATTGAGCGATCGGTCGGGTTCGACGGTGTTCGTGACGATGGTCGTGTGGAGTTACTGAGGCAGGGGATCGACATTCTGCGGACCGGGGGGACCGATCGGGCAGAGCGGGTGCAGATGCTCTTCAGTGATGAATACCAAGCGGGCTGGAACCAGTGACGACCGAGAAATGGTACCCGTTCATCAAGCTGCCGCTGACGATTGAGCAGTTTCATCAGCTTCCGCGAAACCCCGTCTACAAGTACGAATACATCGAGGACGAAGCATGGCTGACCGCGCGGCCCAGGGTGTACCACGCGTTACTCACGCTTGAAGAACGAACCCCAGCACAAACAGCTGAGGGGTACGGTCGTGAGGAGATCACGTTTCGACCGCTCGACGATGATGACTGGGACGAATTCCCGGCGCTATTCGCGTGGGCCTTTCACCGCGTCCCGCCCTTCTCACTCATCTCAGATGATGACCGATTGAAGGCAGCAACTCAGTGCCTGGAGCACGTCCGCAAGGGGGGCGATGGACCGCTCATCAACGAGGCCTGCTTCGTCGCACGTTGCGAAACCAATGAAGGCGAACAGTTGCTCGGTGCAATCCTGATCACGCTCATGCAGGATGGCGACCTCGAACGCTTCGACGACCCAACGTGGAAAGAGCAGGCCCCCGATGATGCCCTCGCGACCAGCTGGGGCCGCCCCCACCTCACATGGATTTACACCGATCATTGGAACTCCCGCCACGGCATCGGCAGCATCCTGCTCGATCATGCCGTCAACGCCCTGCTCGACCTCGGTTACACCGAACTCGCCAGTACCTTCCTCCTCGGCAACGAATCCAGCACCCTCTGGCACTGGCGAAACGGCTTCCAACTCAAGTCCTACCCAGGCTCCCCACGAGCCACCAACCGCAGAACCACTGCGAATGAGTCCCCAGAACCAGTAGAATGAAGATCGCAGCCCCAGGGGCCGCAGCCGGTGGGCTTTGCCAGTCATCCAATCATCTGATCAACCAATCAACCGACCGCCATGTACTTCATTGACCCACACGTTCACATGGTCTCCCGTGTCACTGACGATTATGAACGCATGCGGCGGATGGGATGTGTCGCCGTCAGCGAGCCTGCCTTTTGGGCCGGGTTTGATCGTGGCTCAGTCGATGGGTTCCGCGACTACTTCCGGCAGCTCACCGAGTTCGAGCCGACGCGAGCCGGATGGAGCGGCGTTCAGCACTACACTTGGCTGTGCATCAACGCCAAGGAAGCGGAGAACGTCGAACTGTCGCGCGGCGTGATCGAGATGATCCCCGAATTCCTCAACAAACCGGGCGTGCTGGGCATTGGCGAGATCGGCCTCAACAAGAACACGCCCAACGAATGCACCATCTTCCGCGAGCATCTCGAACTCGCTGCGAAGACGAACGAACTCGTGCTGATCCATACGCCGCACCTCGTCGACAAGTACAAAGGCACCCGCATGATCGTCGACATGCTGCAGGAGCGGAACGACATCCCGCCGCACCGCGTGCTGATCGACCACGTCGAGGAGCACACGGTCAAAGTCGCCAAAGACGGCGGCTATTGGTGTGCGATGACTCTTTACCCCACCACCAAATGCACGCCCGCCCGCGCCGCAGACATCATCGAACGCTACGGCGACGACCACATCATGGTCAACTCAGCTGGCGACTGGGGCCCATCCAACCCATGTGCGGTCCCCGACTTCATCCAGGAAATGCGCCACCGCGGCCACTCGGAGGCCAAGATTCGCAAGATCGTCTACGAAAACCCTCTCGAATTCTTCCGCCAGTGTGAGAGATTCGAGTTCACCCCGCCTGAGTGATGATCACCGGAGATACGGGTACGTGACATCCAGAGATCAACGTTTCTCAGCCAGGTAGGGTGTGTGCAGCGTAGCGGAACGCACCGTTCGGGTAGTCATTCGAAGTGGCGGAACTCATCGCCGTACCATTCATTCGCACTTCCCCAGTTGATCGGGTACTCGCCAGCGGCAACGTACCGATGAAATGAGGACCACTGCCAATCCTGGACCCGATCCACCAGTCCATGCTTCAACGGATTGACGTGAACGTAGTCGAGGCATCGTTTGAGGTCTCGCTCGTCGCGGCACGTGTGCTCGAAGAATCGCCTTTGCCAGACACCATGTTCGCCCCTTTTGTGACGACTCTCAGACCGCTGTGTCACGACCCCGCCGTGTTGACGCCAGAGTTTTGTGAAGCGGGTCTTGATCAGCCGCCAGCGGTTCGAGTAATCCGCATCTCCCACCGGGAGTTCCCAAATGGTATGAAGATGGTCCGGTAGCAAGACAATCGCAGTGATGTCGAAGGGGAGCGACAATCTTGTTTCGGAGATGGCCTCCCGCAATGACCGGCGACCCAAGTCAGACGTCAGCAGGGGACGCCTGCGGTCGGTGACGACCGTGAAGAAGTACACCCGTCCTTCGCGATTGCGACAATATCGGCTCATGCGATCATCTTAAGAAGAGCAAACCTCGACCGAAAGGTGCGTTCTGCTTCGCGACACGCACCCTACGGAACTGGTGTGATCCGACGATTCTCTCGTGACGACGCTACCGCTGACGCAAGAGGCGGGGCCGGGCGAGGTTGGTACAGCAAACACATTCACCATCATTCCCGTGCTTCTCGGGTGGGCAAGCCACCCGTGGCACCCGACAACGACTGCGGCTCACATCTCAGTATCCCGGTGCCCGCTTGCCGTCGGTTTTGAGTGGGTCGGCCACTCGCACATGCACGGCGGGGATGTTGGGGGAGAGCATGTTCAGCGTCAGAATGTGTTGGCCGGTTGTCTGTGGGGTGAAGTGCAGGTATTCGGCGTGCCAGGCGGTGCCGCGGGTGCGGGGTTGGAAGGTGTATTCGTCTGAGAGCAGGACCGTGCCGTCCTGTTGTTCGAGGGTGGCGGCGAGGCGGATTTCGTAGTCGGCTCGTTCCAGTGTGGGCGGGCGGAACATGGGGCCGATGAGCAGGTCGTGCTCGACACCCGCGTGTTCGATGTTGAACTCGACCTGGAAAATTGCGTCCTTGGCTGATGTGCCATCGAGGATGATTTCGTGGAGGGTTGTGCGGCGTTGTTGGCTGTCGGTCCAGAAGGCGTACGTTGCAAACACGACTCCGAGCACGATCAGGAAGCCGACCTTGAGATGCGTCGTGTTTCGTTGACGTCGATCCTTCATCCGCAGTGCGACCCACCATCCTCCGGCTGCGAAGAGCAGGAACGTGCCGAGTGTGACTCCGGCGATGAGCCAGCTTCCGTTCATGGCGGCACCTCACTACGGGCAAATGCAGAACGAGAGAGTTGGCGAAGCCCACCCAACGGCTCGTGACGGGGTCAGCCTTCGTTGCTGGTGATGACTTCGTTCTGGTGCAGGTAGCTTGGGTCGACGGGGTAGTTGCGGAACTGGATTGTGTAGTTGTCCTCGAACCATTTCTGGATGTCAGGGACGCAGGCTTCGTCGTAGGTGGGGGTGACGTGGAGCAGGCGGCCGTCGGTGTGGGGGAGGATCTGGCCGTCGTCGACCACGATCTCACCCGCGTGAATGACGTAACGGGGCAGTTCGAACATGAGTTGCTTGTCGTCCTGCGGCTGATAGATCGTCACGTCGGCATCGGCTCCGGGGCCGAGGTGTCCTTTCCTGGAGAGACCGAGCATGCGGGCGGGTGCAGCACGTGTGATGATGGCGATCTCTTCGAGACTGTACTCTCGGTCTAGGTCCGCGAGTGTGCAGCGGTCTTTCACGCCACCAGGAACCCGGTTGAGCACGTCTTTGCGAAGGCCACGGTCCATCAGCAGGGCGATGATCTCCGGGTAGGCGAGGAATGAGCCACCGTTGGGATGATCGGTGCTCATGGCGACCCGCCAGGGGTCTTCCATCAACAGATACCACTCGAGGCCAATGGCCCATTGCAGGGCGTGGACCATCGATTTGTCCTTGTACTCGATCGGCACGATGCCGCACCCGGCTTCCATTTCCGTGTCGGAGTTGAACCACTTGCGGCCGAAGACCTGATGCAGGAAGTACCCCAGCGGGCCGTCCCCCGTCATGGAGGTTGTGTCGCCGAACATCACCTGACCGACGTCGACGGTGATGTTCTCGTGTTCACGCACATATTCGACCAGTTTTGGAACTTCAGAGCAGAAGGTGCTTTGGTCATCGAGGGTGCCGCCATAGCTGTGAAACTGGATGTGCGTGAGATGTGCCGGGTGTCCTTCGAGGGCCTGCATTGTTTGCAGCGTTGTTTCCCAGTTGCCGGGGATGCCGAGGTTGTTGCAGTGGATGTGCGTGCGGTGGGGGAGGCGGAGCCGCTCGACCGAGGCAGCGACTTCGCGGACGATCTGCCGAGGTGAGACGCCGAAGTGGGCGATTTGATCGTCGATGGAGTTGGCGTTGCCTCCGGAGCGTTTCCACATCTCGACGCCGCCGGGGTTGACGATCTTCGACGCATAACCGCCAGCTGCATTAATGAGCCACGCGATGTAGGCGTCCAGTCGCTGCGTTTCGCCGGCAGCGATCTGCTTCATCACGTAGTGATTGTTCCCCATCAGGACGTAGAAGCCCTTGTCAATGATGGGTGTGTCGTGGAGTTCCTCGTGAACGTGGCGAGCAGCGAGAGGCGGGACAGCTGCGTCGAATGCGGTCGTGTATCCCAAGCCTGCGTAAAGGTAACCGGTCGCGAATGTGCTGGGCACACTTCCGGTCGTTCCCGAACGAGTGTGGAGCGTCCGGACGACTGGCTCCGATATCCGCTTGTCTTCCGGACGCATCTTACGGGCTGCGTTGACTTTCGGTCCGGCGATGTGGCAGTGCATGTCGACGCCGCCGGGCATCACGACCATGCCGGTTGCGTCGAGTGTCTTGTCCGGCTTCACATTCGGGTCGGTCGGGGTCGCGATGACGCGTCCCGCTTCAATCCACACGTCCCGGACAGTCCCAGTGTCGGCATTCGCTGGGTCATAGACGGTGCCACCGCTGATTCTCAGTATTGCCATTGATAGATAAACTGGGGAATTGAGGCTGTTCAAACACTTCTGAGGTCACGAAGATGTCGACTGCCAGTCCAGACATCGTCAGGTTTAACGATTCGGGAAATCTTCGTGGACCAAACGATAGCAGAAGACACAGAGAATCATCAGGCATTGAAGATCAACCTCCGGCGATCAGCGGATTCTGCTGGAGTTCCCCGAATGCTGACGACACTGTCAGACGATGACAAGGATTACAGGACGGTGACGGAGTTCCGTTCGAGTCGCATTGCGCTGGCGCCTTCGCCTTACGGAGTTCACCAACGTCCAATTGTGAGTTCACCCCTATGAACGTGCCTTTCGCCATCTCACCACAACGACGCACCACTCTCCCGCTACTCGCCGCCGCGGGAATCTGGATGCTCTCATTCGGAATACCTCCCTGTCTGGCAGATGACGGCGGCCAAGCCAACAGCCAGGACTTTCAGGGCATCATTCCCGACTTCATTCCCGATGGGATCACCCCTTCGGACTTTGAAGGCCTGAACGGCAACTGGACCGAATGGGCCGATGAGACCGGCGACCTCGTCACTGATTTCTACTCGTCTGACGACCAAAGCATCTACGGTCGTCGGGCAACGCTCGATCAGATCAAGCGACGTGTTGCCACGATGAAGCGGGCACTCGACGATCCTCAATACGCTGCAATTCATGAGAAGCTGGCAGATTTCTATTACCGGCTGGCGGCGCGCGTCGCCATCCTCGAGTCACTGCTCGACACCATCGAACTCGACCTTTCATCAGTTGGTCAGACCAACATTCATTCGGCAATCGAGCAGGTTGGACAGCGCGGAGTGGCACTGAGGGATCACCTGATGTCGATTCCTGCGGGCGATGCGTGGCTCCCGTATCTCGACCTTCCTGATCTCATCGCTGCCACAAAGAGTGACGCGGACATCGCACACACCCTCCGCCTGATCGAAGAGGTCCGGGTCAAGCTGGCGGAACGAGTGACCTTCGGTGAGGAGCTCCGCGAATTCCTCAGCACCGAGCCGTTCCTGAACTTCGAGGACGCGTTGATGCAGACAACGTCATTCGTGGCGCTGCAGAATCCCGAGGGTTATCGCGACCAGATGCGGCAGTTGGCGTCCGACCTGATGGGCGCTATCGAGAACTATGAGGAGCAGCCGCTGACCGAACATACACGGGCGATCCGCACCTATTACGACGACATCCGCAAATTGGCACCCGATGGCGGCGCTCGTCTGACCGAGGCGATGACCCGCTTCTACCTGAACTACAACGCGCGACTCATCGTTGACGAATCGCTGGCACAGAGTCTGTTCAATGAGAGCCGATTCGAGTCTGGATTCATCAATGAGATGGTCAGTCACGCGAAGGTCACCGGCTGTCAGTGGACCAACACCGATGCCTGGATCGACTTCAAACCGAGTGACTGCGGACTCCGGTTCGACCTGGGTCTGAAGGGTTACATCCGTGCGAAGACACAAGGGGAAACCCATCTGGCCACTGTGTACATCGCGGGGCGTCACGGATTTCATGGACAGAAGGAGATTCTCTTCGACGGCTATCATTTCCTGTGCAAACCATCGAGAGTCAGTGTGTACGCTGCCAATCATCCGAATGGAGCCGACACTTTCCTCAGTGGCGTCCCGCTCCTTGGACCGCTGACGGAAAACATCGCCGTCAAGGAGGCTCGTAAGCAGCTGCCGGAGGCAAACGCACTCACCCGCCAGAAAATCTATCAGGAAGCCAAGCCTCGTTTTGATCAGGAAGCTGCGCAGAACTTCGCGAAAGCAGAGTACGAGTTGGAGACGCGAGTCAATGGACCGCTTCGCCAACAGGGACTCTTCCCTGATGTGCGACAGTTTACTTCGACGGAGCACGATGCCATGATCCGTGCTCGCATGATGGAGGGCGGGGAACTCGGAGGCTCGGCAACTTTCCCGATTCCGGTCCATCCGACTCACGGTTTGCTCATCCAGATGCACGAGTCGCTGCTGAATAACGCGGCCCAGCGGTTCGCACTCGAAGGCAAGACCTTTACGCCGGACGAACTCCAGGCCTACGTGCAGGACAAAATCAAAGCGTTGACCGGACGCGAGACCGACCTCGGCCAAATCCTCCCTGACCCGTCGAAAAACGTCGGGACGGAAGACAGCCCGAAGATTGAGACGATCACCTTCTACGGTGAAGACGCGATTCGCTTTGACCTGGGCGGTGGCGCGATCATCATGTATCTGCGGATCGGGCTTAATCTCGAAGGTCGTGAGCCGATCGAGCCGCAAAGCATCCGGATTGAGCTTTATCCGATGTTGAAGGACGGAAAACTGCATATCCAACCGGGCGAGACACTCGGGGTGGACGCTATCGAAGACGTCGCACCCGGCGACCGTGTCGAGCAGATCGCCCGAGCGAATGTCATGCGTTCCAAGATGCAGGACATCTTCGAGCCGACCGACGTGGACACGATCTACACGTTCGATGTCTCCAACAAGCGGCTCACTCTCGAACTGACCGACCTGAAAGTCCGTGGTGGTTGGATCAGTGCCGTCCTGACTGACGGTGTGGTCGAAGGGGGCGGACCGATGGCGACAGCCCCCATTGCTGAGCCGATCTCCCCAGCACCGCAGGTTGCTCCGGGGTTGGCTCCCGTCCCGGCACAAGAATCGAGCCCGGTCCTGCAACTGGACGAGATCAATGGTGCGTCTCAGAAGGCGGGGAGCATCGCCTCGGAGGAAACGTTACCCGCTCCGGTTCGTCGCTGAACTGACCTGAGACGGCCCAAAGCAAGAATGAACCCGGTTCCCTCATGGGAGCCGGGTTTTTTCGTTCCGGGCGACGTCGCGTCTCAGGCGGCTGCCGACGGAGAGTCCTCCTCCGCCTGCGATGTTTGCTCACTCGCGGACGAATCCGCGTCCGGCACATCGGCAATGGGAGTCCCCAGTGGGTCGTAAGGACACGAGGTCGCCAGACCCGCCTCCAGTTCGCTGAGCAGCTGACGAATGACCCGTTCGGCTTCGATCTTCTCCTGCAGCCAGCGGTCACGCGTGGTTCGCCACTGCGATTCGCGAGACTCGTTGACTTGCAGATCCTCTTCGAGTGCGGCTTCGCGCTGTTGAAGTTGGTCCTCTCGACGCGTGATCCAGTCCGAAAACCGTTGTCGTTCTTCCCGGAACTCCGCTGTCTGGTCCGTCAGTCGTTGTTGAACCTCATCCAGCGATTCGCGCTGCTCGTCGATCCCCGACCGGACTTGCACGAAATGTTCGTGCAACTTTGCTCGTGCCTGTTCGACGCGTTGCCTCGACGTCTCCTCGCCGAAGGTCTGTGACAGTTCGGCCCATGATTGCTCAATCGCCAGCCGCATCTCCAGCGTTTCACGATGAGATTCCTCCAATTCGTCCCGCAGGCGGTCGAGTCGACTGCGGCGGCTGTCCAGATTCTCCGCGTGCAACGAAAGGAGTTCCTGCTGTCGCTGCATGTTCTCGCGGTGGGCATCACACTCGTGTTCCCACGCCTCACGAACACCATCCGATCTCGACTGCTCCGCAGCCCTCAACGACTCCAAAGTCTGCCGAGCCTCCGTTAGAAGGGTGTGCTCACGATCAAGTGACTCTTCCCGGTGCTCCAGCAGGTCGCGGAAGCGTCGTTGCTGACTCGCATGAAGCCTGAGACGTTCGTCGATCTCGACCTGTCGCCGATGTACGGTTTGACGTTGCTGGTCGATGTCCGTCTGCCGCTGTTCGAGTGACCGTCTCAGATTCTCAAGATGCGACTCATGGAATCTCGCCCGCTTCTCAACGTCAACCTCTTTGCGATTGAGGTCGTGCTCGCGATCCTCGAGGTCTGCGAGTCGTTGCTGACGCAGATCGATTAACTCGTCTGAAAGTACAGCCAATTGGTTCTCGTAAGAAACCTTCTCCTCGTTGAATGCCTGTTGGATGCGCTGTTGCTCCTCATCCCACCACTGACGCTTCTCCAGAATCTCATGTTCGAGCTTGGCGAGTTCCCGCTCCAACGTTTCGGTTCGCTCGGTTCGGTCCTTCTCGAGTTCCTCGTCCATGTTGGCGAGGGCGATCCTGCGGAGTTCCTCATGCTCGGCGACCCGACGCTCGAACGCGGCTCTCTCCTGGGCAAGTACGTCGCGTTCGACCTCGAGTTGGGCTGCGACTTCGGTTTCGAGTCTTGATTTCGTCGCCGCCACTTCGGCCTGTTCGGCACGCAGGGCCTCCTGCTGAGCCCGGACCTCACGTCCTTCGTTCTGCCACTCGGCCAGCTTCTCTGCGAACTCGTTTTCGCGTCGGACGACTGCTTCCTCACGTTCCCGAAGTTCGTCCTCGGATTGCTGCGCGGCAAGTCTCAGTCGACGGCGCTCCTGGTCGAGCGCCGAGAGTTGTGCGTTGACGTTCTGCTCACGCCGGTCGAGTTCCGCAAGCTGCGACCTCAGATGAACGATGAACTCACCCGCACGTTGAGCAACCTCCGCATCGCGACTGCCTGCAGACCGGGCAGATGAGATCAGTCCGTCGATCGACGCAGTAGTTTCAGAGGCTGGGGTCGAGAACGAGTCATCCGCCCAAGGCTCCCGACTCGTTCGAGGGTCGTCGCTCATCGTGGGAATCCTTTCCCAATCGGAAACGCACGGCTGTCACATCAGCCAATGCCGCCCGATCCATCGGCACGGCATGATCGCTTAACGGTCATCAACCAATGTGCTTGTCGAGCAGGGCAGCCAGTTGCTCCTTCGGCTGCAAGCCGCTCACACGCTCGACCACTTCACCCCCCTTGAACAGCATCAAGGTCGGGATCGCGCTGATCTGGTGTTCGACGGCCACCTGACGGCTGTCGTCCGTATTGACCTTGCCGACCTTCACCTTGCCTGAGTAATCCTCGGCAAGCTCGTCGATCGTCGGAGCGAGCATCTTGCAGGGGCCGCACCACGGCGCCCAGAAGTCCACCAGCACCGGCTGATCCGTTTCACTGAGGGTCGACTGAAAATTCTGATCGTTCAGTTCCAAAACGTTGTCCGACATTGTCTTTTGTCCTCTATGGAGATTCTTGGCAGGTGGCGAATTATTGAGAATTGACAAGGATGTGTCAACGTGCCTCTGCCGCATTCCCGGGAGCATAAGTGATTTCAGGATCATGCCTTGCGACAGACGCTTGGCAGAGCAGAATCGACCTCGACACCCTCGAAAACGTCCGGCGGGGGAATTCCACGCTCAGACGGGATGTCCGCTCAACTCGATCACGCCCGAATCGATTAGTTCGTGGGCGAAGGTCGAGACCTCCTGACAGTCTTCTCGCAGGGGAGAAGCGAGCCGCTGGGGGTCGAGAGGTTCGAGCATTCGCAATGCCGCGACGGGGCGACGAAGTTGCCGCAGCAGGATGCCCGCCGTCTGAATGCGAACGCTGATGGCGTCGTCGAACCGGTTCACGTACTCGACGAGGAGCGGCACCGCATCCTGCCACATGCCTGCCCGCAACAGTCCCTGCGTCAGGTCGTGCAGTTCAGACCTGGGCAGTTCAAAGTCCGGTGCGAGGTGACGGCGGTCGTTCAAGGTCTTGAGTGCTGCTCGTGGCTTTCCTTGTTCGAGAAGATCACGAATCCGCCCTTCAGGATTTCGCACCGCATGGGCAAGCTTCGCGGTTGGGATGCGTCGTTTTCCGGTATGACCTGTTTGTGATGAAGGTTGAGCTGCGTCACGAAGGGCTTTCGAATGTGCCGGGTCGCAGTACCGATAAGGATCGACCGACTCAGGCGTCTTACCGGCCATCACCGAAATCAAATCCCACCCCTCGCAGTCGACAAAACCTTGCCGCAACATGGTGAGCCCCAGCCCCACACCCAGCAGTCCTCCCACAAGGTGCAGAACGGCCGCCCCCAAATGGAAACCGAACAGAAACATCGTCAGCACCTCAAACCCTAGAAGCAGGGAAGAGAAGGCGAGGATCGTCAGCTCGATCGTGCCGATCTGCATCAGCGTCACGATGGGAACGAAGTACAGCAGAATGATTTCGTTGCGGGGAGCCCATAACAGGGCGATGGCCATCACGCCGAAAATGGCAGCCGATGACCCGAGAGACGTCCCGTGAATGTTCGACAGGCAGACCTGTTCGACACCGCACGTCATGATGCCCAGACCCAGATAGACCGCGAGAAATTTCTTCCAGCCGATCTTTCCCTCGACAACGAGACCGAAGCCCCACAGGAAAAAAATGTTCCCCAACAGATGGAGAACCCCTCCGTGTATAAACATGGAGGTCATCCATTGCAGGGGATGCAGGCCTTCTCCGTAGGTCAGCACGAACGGGTCGGCCGGGATGATCCCGAAAGCTGTCGCTACGAACACAAGAATGTTCGTCACGATGAGCGTCACCGTCGCCCACGGAAAGTGGTAGACCGGTGCGTCAGTATTGATCGGAAGCAGAAACATTCGCTTCCACAGATTCGGGGAATGGAGTGTCACCTTGAGGGGGGAACGGAGACCCCACATGCGGTGCCTTCCAGAATAACCGTTTGGCACAGTGAATTGACAGCCCATTCGATCAAAATGACGAATTCGAGTCACAACGGCATCCAATGCAAATTGCCTGCCTCTCACGGGGGAGAGACAGGCAATTGTTGGAATCGCAAAGTTCACGCAAGTGTTCGTTGACGAGGGGGATGAGTCTTAGCGGCCGCCACCAAAGCCTCCGCCGCCTCCCCAGCCGCCACCGCCGCCCTTCGGGCCTTCGGCGACAGGACCGTCACAGTCGAGGTCGCACTGGTTGTTGTCACACTCGTCGCGAGAGTCGGTGAAAATCGAACCGCGTGTGTAGGCTTTCACACCGCCACCAAATTGCGCCTTCTTGGAGAAGCCGGAGAAGCAGTAGGATTGATTGAGGTTTCCGATCGCGTCACCCACGTCGTTGAGTTCCTGCACGACCGCGTGCTGGACTTCGCTGAGTCCGACGATCATGCCGATGACGAGCAGTGTCGCCACAAGCACGAGTTCCGCTGAGACGATGAATCCCGATTCATCATGGAGCAATTGTTGAAGCATCTGTCAGTTCCTTGAAATCAAAATGTTGAGAGGTTGTTTCCGGTGGGGTTCGAGTTGAGAAACAAGGCGGGAGGGAAGCCCGAAGGCTTCCGCCCCGCCGGGAACTCGGAAACACGATGCCTGACCCGGGATCAGCGAGTACAGGTGTGGACGGTGTCTCACGCCGTCCCACCGCGAATTCCACATGTGTTGGGCCCGGGTGCCTGCTCGATTTGGCCCCAGCGACAGCGGTTGAGTTCGAGAGTCCTCAAGCGTCTGGGGCCGTATGAACAAAACAGTACGGACGATGTGAACAATCCGCAGGTTGCGTGCCGTTGGCGGGAACGATGGAATCGACTCACTCAACGCAACAGGAAAAACCGTCATAACCCGTCCGCTGGGGACACGTTATGACGGTTGTCGAGATTCCACCGTCAGCCGCACTCAGCGAGCACGACCGGATGTACCGTTTGTGACGCTTATCACTTCTTGACAGATCATGCTCAATTGTCTGAGCGCACCGGTTGTGGCGATATCGACGCAGTTGACGCCAGTGACTCAGTGGGCAGTACCGCCATCGGGGCAATCGACTGCTGATGGACAATCCTGGGGTGCGAGGATCGGACCAGTCGCCGCGTCACACGGGGGATCGCACGAACTGGACGGACAGGGTCCTTCAGATTCCAGAATGATTCCTTCCTGAATGGTCGTCGATCCCGGCAGGCAAACTCCCTCCGCATCTGGCGCGACTTCGATCGTTCGCTGCTCGATGACCGTCCCCGGTTGCGAGGGTGCCTGGTATGACGGAGACGTCACGCCGTAGTCGTAGCAGCCGATCTCGACATTGCCGCGGTACTCGTCCACCTGGTCGACAAACGCCGAGCCACGTGTGTAGTTCGCGTGCCATCCGCTACGACCGTAGGACCAACAGCCGTGCATGCCGCTGTATGAGTACGACTGATTCAGCGAGCCAATGGCGGCTCCGACGTCCTTCAACTCAGCGACGACTGCCGTCTGCAGGCATTGAAGCCCCGTAATCAAACCGATGACGAGCAAGGTGGCAATGATGACCAGTTCGGTCGTAATGATGAAACCGTGCTCATCGTGGAGCAGTTTCTGGCAGAGATTCATGACGTGATGTCCCTTCGATAGTTGGTGCGTGATGTGGCCGTACCGCCGACCGCCGTCCCCCTCTCACAGGTGTGCCGGTCAGCGATGTTCAATTCGCCGATGGACAATGCGGTCGATTTCGACACGGAGCACCGAACACACGGACGACCGCCGGAAGCCGAGAGACGTCCGACTCCGGACGGCTGACACCACGGGGGGAACTGACAGGTTCCCCGTGATGCAGATCAGCCGGGTGTCCGTTGTCGGGAACGTGCTCTCGGATTCGCGACAGTCTTCCGACGCTCTCGAACGCCGGAGTGGCGAGTTGTCAGATCGCCACACACGCTCTCAGTGAATTTCCGAGGGTGTCTCCACTCAGGCATCCGTGTCGCCGAGAAACCGCACAATCCCAACGATCGCGCCAATCGTTACCAACGCGGTAACCATGATGACCGGCGTGATCGTTACATCCGGGAGATCAGGCACAAGCCGTACCACCCGACCTGTCGCGACACAGAGCAGCAGACGCCGACAACCTAAGCGCAGACGGAATCGGTGCTTATCGAATCGTGCTGGTTTTGACGCCTCTGCCGATTCTGTGGGTTGTGTGGGTTGATCTGTTCAGTCTGCTTAGCGCGGTTGTACGGGTTATGTCGGTTATTCCGAACATGCGGCCCAACGATCATCGCGCGTCGAATGGGAGAATGGATCACAGAGAAAACGAATCGGGTAGGCGGTAGCAGAAGCCGGTGCAGTACAACATTCCCTTGGGCGTCAAAGGCTGGTGTTTCCTGCAGGCACGCTTTACGCTGCTTCTCGTCACTCTCTCACTGAAGGATTCGCGATCATGGCTCGATGTCTGGTGACCGGCGGTGCCGGCTTCATTGGCAGTCACCTCACCCAAAAACTGCTCGCTGACGGCCATCACGTCCGCGTTCTCGACAACCTCTCGACCGGTCGCAGTCACAATCTCAGCGACGTCGAGGACCATGAGAATCTCACGATCCTGCGTGGCTCCATCACGGACCCCGTCCTGCTCGCAGAAGCCGTCCAGGGAACCGACGAGATCTATCACCTTGCCGCAGCGGTCGGAGTGAAACTCGTCGCGGAGGACCCGGTCCGTACGATCGAGACAAACATCTATCCAACGGACAGTCTGTTGCGGCTCGCCGTCCAGGGAGGCCAGCGGTTCTATCTCGCCTCAACAAGCGAGGTGTACGGCAAGAACGTGAAGTCCGAATGGTGTGAGGAAGACGATCTGCAGTTCGGCCCGACCTCACGACCCCGCTGGGCGTACGGGTGCTCGAAGGCGATCGACGAGTTCCTCGCCCTCGCCTATCACCAGAAGTACGACCTGCCCATCGTGATCGGCCGGTTCTTCAACGTCGTCGGCCCCCGCCAAGTCGGTAACTACGGGATGGTGATCCCCCGCTTCGTCGATCAGGCCCTCTCCGGCGGTCCACTCACCGTCTACGACGACGGCTCACAAGTCCGCTGCTTCGCACATGTTCGCGAGGTCGTTGACTGCGTCGTTGACCTGACCCACTGCGATGACGCACTCGGACGCATCTTCAACATCGGCAGCGATCAACCGATCTCCATGCGGGAACTCGCCGAGCAGATCATCAGCCGCGTCGACCCGTCTGTCGAGATTCAATACATCCCCTACCAACAGGCCTACGGCGACAACTTCGAAGACGTCAACCGCCGTGTCCCCGACGTCTCCCGCCTGCGCGAAACGATCGGTCGCAGCCCCTCCATGCCACTGGGGGACCTGCTCGACGACATTATTCGGGCCAAGCGCGAAGCATGAGGGACCTCGGATGCCTGACGACATCAGTTCCCCCCGAGTGACGGTCCTGATGTCGGTGCATAACGGTGAGCGGTACTTGCAGGATGCGGTGGACTCGATCCTCCGTCAGACATGGAAAGACTTCGAGTTTCTCGTGGTCAACGACGGCTCGACGGATGGGTCGGCTGACATTCTTGACGCCTGCAATGACGCACGGATGCGGATCATTCATCTCGATTGGAGTGGTGGAGCACACGCCCTAAATCATGGTCTCGAGTTGGCCAGGGGAGAATACGTCGCCAACCTCGATCAAGACGACATGTCATACCCGCTGCGGCTCCAGGCCCAGGTGACCTTCCTCGATCGTTATCCGGACGTCGCTGTCGTCGGCACCGCCTGCGAGTCTCTCGATGAGGATTCGCAGACAACGGCACTCAGAGTTCTAGTCACCGAGGATCGCGAGATCCGCAAGATGCTGCTTCGCGCCAACCCACTCGTGCATACGTCTGCCATGTACCGACGACAGCCCATTCGTGAATTCGGCGGATTCAATCCTCGACTCAAACTGATGTTTGACTACGACCTCTGGTCAAGAGTCGCGGTCGAACACAAGCTGGCCAATCTGCCGGACGTCCTGACGGTCAAGAGACTGCATTCGGGCCAGTTCTACCGTCATCAGATCGGCTTTCGAGATCGCTTCGCCACCTCGGCCAGAATCCGGTGGCAGACGTGGCGACGTCATTCCCGAAAACTGTGTGACCTGCGGTTTGTCCTCACACCACTGATCACGCTGATTCTCAGAGAACTCAGGGAGTGCATCACGTCCAGACACAAGGTTCGATGATGGTTCATGTCGGATGACAGGTGAATTCCACGGTTGAATGGGAATAAAGGTCCTTCGTGTTTCGTTCCAGTTTCTCGTCTGACGAAATCCTTCAGAAAATCCGTTTTGGTGTTTGAGTTTCGTCGCCATTATCGGTCTCACTCACAAGAGCATCTGCTGACGTCCGGGGAGCCATGAGCGATAAACCGATCGCAGCCGACGACCTGGATCGACTCGTCCGATCGCATCTCCCGGCAGCCGTGCGGTTTGCGACCCGACTCACCGGAAACAGCAGCTCAGGCGAGGAACTCGTGCAGGAGGCGTTGTACCGCGTCGCCCGCAGTTGGCGGACCTTTCGACAGGAGGCTGAGTTCCGAACATGGCTCTTTCAAATCATCATCAATGCAAATCGCGATCAACGACGCCGATCGAATGGAGCTCCGCTGGATCTCGAACACTCGGACCCGAAACAGCCCCCGCCGTCGGAACGGATGCTGGAAAGGGAACTCAAAGCTGAGATCGCAGCCTGTATCGCACGCCTGCCGGATCGGCAACGTGAGGTCATCGTGCTGACAACATTCGAGGAACTGACCATCCCGGAAGTCGCCCGCGTGTTGAACGTCACAGAGCAAAACGTGCACTCGACTCTGCACGTCGCTCGCAAACGGCTGCGTGAAGAACTGGCAGCCTATCTCGTGGAGAAGTCCTGACATGCAATCCGACGGCAAGCTCCCTGACGACGAACCCGTCCGCATGACGGACGAGGCGTTGGACGAATTGCTTCGACAGGCCGAGTGGCCCGAGGCAACTCCGTTGCAACTCGGCAGACTGGAACGGGAGTGGGATCGTCTGCGTCCGCGTCGACGAACGTGGCAGAGTATGCGTTGGGCTGCCTTCGCTGCTTCTCTGCTGGTGGGAACCGTCATTTGGCAAGCCCTCCCACGCGAGGCAGACAACCTTGCGATCAACCCTCAGCCGCATCATCCATCGGTTGTCCCTTTACCGCCGTCGTCACCCCCTCGACTCGTCGTTGAGGTCCGACCGGACGAACAACCGAATTCGGAGCGTCGTGCTTCCACGTCAATCGGTCGGCCGGCGACAAACCTCGAAGTTGCCCTGACGAACGTCGCCATTCGCCGTGCAGAACGTGAGCAAGAGCGAATCGCAGCTGACCCGTTTGAACGCTGGGTCGCCCGCATCTCGGAGGATGATCAACTCGCAATCATTGACTTCGACGAAAGTGACGAAGCCCGACAGGAGTTGTTGCAGCGATCATTATTTGAGTTGCCTCGCTCTCAGGGGCAACGGCGGATCGCGATCGCCAAACTGCTCACGCTGCTGGAGTTGCCCGAAGCACAGCCGGCGCTCCTCGCCTTGTGGGCCGAAGCCTACACCCGAGACGCAGTGGAGGCACATCTCGTCGAAGTCGTCGATGTGCCAACGTTGATGGAGATGAGCCGAGCCCGGCTGACGTTCAGCGAACAGGTTCGGTTTCTCTCGCGAATCGCTGAGCGACCCGATGTTGAGGCACAACGTCTTCTGTTGCTGGCGGCGATGACAGATCAGTATCGACGGGCAGCGATGATCGTGACCCGTGAGACGCATCTTCCGCCGGCTGACATGCTGTTCGAGGCACTGGCCGATCAGAACGCCGATGTCCGCTTTGCGGCCGCCCTGTTGTTGGGTGAGATCGACGATCCGCGAATCACCGACCGCCTGATCGAGATCGCCCGAAACGGCCCGCGACAATCCGACCCGTGGGTCGCGCTGATCCGCAGGCGTGACACGGCGTCTCGTCAACTCATCGCAGAGGCCCGCAGCGATCCCAACATCTCGTCGACCCTGCTCACCGCCGAGTTGGCCCGTCAATCAACACTGACACCCATTCAATGGGGCGCCGCCCTGTAACTCACCCGAGCCATTTGCACACCATCAAATCCATCCGAGAGGAAGACTCATGACCCGCCCCACACGTTGCTTCGTCACGCTCGCGCTACTTCTCCTGCCGATGACTGCAATCGCCCAGGACGGCGAAGAGATGACCACCCGCGTCTACCGAGTCGCAGACCTGATCCGTCGTGTGCCCGACTACCCCTACCAGTCCGGCATCCCGACAACGGAGACCGCGAACTCGAAAACAATGGGGATTACATCCGACGGGAAAGTCACGACTGGGGAAGGCGGCGGTTTTGGCGGAGGCGGTGGTGGATTCGGTGGCGGTGGTGCAGGCGGCGGTTTCTTCCAAATTGGAGGTGGAGGCCGCTTTTTCGGAAACCAGGCATCAAACGGAGCACAAAGTCACGAGTTGTCGCTTCACGGGCTGATGGACGTCATCACCACCAGCATCGCTCCCGACTCCTGGCGGAACAGCGGCACGGGCGACGGCACAATCACAGCACTCGGCACGTCACTCGTGGTTCGACAATTCCCGCCGATTCAGGAACAGATCGCCGAGTTACTCGCAGCCCTGAGAGAGCAAAGCGATGCTCAAAAGATGGTGACAATCAAACTTTTTGTCGTATCACTCCTTCCGACCGACCAGTTCTCAACCCTCATCCATGACGCTGCCAAGATTCGAGATGACGTGGGCACTCGCGAAATGGTGATGTCCGAGTTGCAGGAACAATCGAGTTTCACGGGTCAGTTGACCTGTTTCAGTGGACAGGAAGTTCATCTCGCTTCAGGACATCGCAGGAGTGTGGTCACTTCCGCCATCCCCGTCGTGAGTGCAGTCGCTGTCGGATACCAACCTGTGATTTCCAATCCACACATCGGCACACTTGCTCAACTCACCCCGACACTGGACTCGACTGACAACTCAGCAACAGTCGACCTGCGTTACACCCTGACGGAATGGAAGAATGATGGCGACACCATCTCGATCAGAAGTCGATCCGGCGCTGCCACAGATACCAAAAGCGGCGGTGAGGCACCAAGTAGCGAGTCATCCGTTGAGATTCAGCAACTCAACATCGACACGCGACAACTCGCCACGACAATCCGTGTCCCTGCGACACCTGCTGGCGAGACACCCATCCCGGTCATCGTCGGCACGCTGGGTGAACCATCCAGGACCGACAGCAACTCCAGCGTCGCTGGCACGCACGAATCAACGTACCTGATCATCGCCGTCTCTCAGGCAGATGCAGAGTAGCAAGATCGGCTGGGTTCACGAAGCATCCCCCAGCTGGTTGCGGCGCTACGGATCCTCACCGATGATCAGGGAAATGAAACTCACGGGCAGCAAGGCCGTGTTGAAGGCAATCAGAAACAGCAACAGAAGGATTCCTTGAAACAAGCCTTCGTAGGACACACCAAAACAGAAAAACATGAGTGGACACGTTGCTGCGTGGCAAAAGAGCAATCCCAACAACCCGAATCTGAAAGGCAAGTAGGCGGCCAGTCCAAGGGATGCCAGAGCAAAGATGGCGAACGACGTGCTCATAACCAGAATCGTTTCCCCGATCTTCTCAGCGCCGGCGGATACAACTTAAGACGTGTGGCATTCGTTGCTGGTCAACCAAGGCGGCGCAGCCGTGGAAGATTGTGAGCGTGACGCACGTTTGAACCCGTCACCTGTCGACGACTCCGTCGTCCCAGATTGCGAGCAATCTTGACGACCTGAGTCGCTATGTCGCCAATCGTAAATGATATGCAATGAAGCAATCGGGGAATTCGCCGACCAGTGAGAGTCGCACGTAATCACACATCAAGTCGTCGAAGACTTTTGTTCCACCGAGAAATGTGTTTCGACGCAACAGGAAATCGGGGGCAGCTCTCTTCAATGCAGAGACCGTGTATTCGATCGGCTCCCAAAAGCTGCAGTCATCGATTGACTCACACAGCGATTCCTCGGCCAGTTCGTTGACGATTCGTCGATGCTGTGAAACATCAACTCGGTTGTATGAACGCTCGAAACGGTGAAGGGACCACACCCAGAATTCCAGAGATGAGGCATAGTCCTCACGATTCCCCGAATACGCGGCTCGTGCTCCCTGAATGACATGCCTGAAATGATGTTCACGGAACTCAGCAACCTCCATTAACGGCATCTCTGCATCATCGTCAGGAACGAAAACTTGTTGGACTTGCACAATCAGTTCGTCTCGGGTGAACATCGTTCAATCAAAACTCGATGTAATGCAACCGGTGACACATTCATTCTCCAGGTTCACTCAAACTCATCAAGAGCGTTCCTGAGCGCCTTCTCGACTTTCACACGCCGTCGTTCTTCATACAGAGTCATGGGAAGACGTTCGTGCCACGGATGATTCCAATGAACGCCCGGGGGAGGTTCGGCGGATCGACCGCTGGGATGAATCTTTAGTGAGAAGTGTCGAAGACATTCACGGATTTGATCGACCGACACAAACTCGAATGTGAATCCGCAGACTCGCACGAAGTAGACCCAGCATTCAATGAGATTGTCGCGGGGTGCCTCGGCAGGACTCCCTCCAACCGAAGACACCATGTGGTCGACATGCCGTTCCGGATCAAGTGGTTCTTTCCAGTGCTTCGACATGCCACCGCAATCCTGCATCGCGTTGAGAGTCACCCAATCAACTCCGCGATCGGTGTTCCTCCACCGGCGAGCTTCATCGGGCGGCCGCGTTTGGATTTGTGGACTCGGTCAAGGGGGATGCGGAGGGCGTGGGCGACTGTGGCCCAGAGGTCGCCGGGGAGGTAGGACTTGCCGATGATTTGCGTGCCGTCCTCGTTGGTCTCGCCGACGGCGATGCCTCCGGTGAGGCCGCCGCCCCCCAGGCAGACGGACCAACTGCGGGCCCAGTGATCGCGGCCGACGTTCTGGTTGATGCGGGGGGTGCGGCCGAATTCGCCCATGCAGACGATGACCGTGTCGTCCCACAGGCCTCGCTCCTTGAGATCGCGGGTCAGACCGGCGAGGCCCTTGTCGAGCTTGGGCAGGCCGACGTCGCGAAGCGAGTTGAACACGTCGTTGTGCAGGTCCCAACTGCCGGGGAACTGCACCTCAACGAACGGCACGCCCGTCTCGACGAGCCTGCGTGCCATGATCAGACTGATGCCGAAGTCGGTGCTGCCGTACAGATCGCGGGTCTGCTGTGACTCCTCATCGGCCTTGAAGGCCCGCATTTGTTGGGACGTCATCAGGTTGACCGCCTTGCCGTAGACATCCTTGTGAGCGACCGGCAACTCACCACGGTCCGAGTTGATGAACGTCTCCTCGACGACGCTCAATGCTTGCAATCGTTGATTCAGTCGTCGCGGGTCCATCCCGGCCAATTCGGCGTTGCGAATCTGTCCGTCACCTGAAACAACGAACGGTGCATGCGCCATTCCCAGAAAGCCGGGACCGAAGCTGCCGCCGCCGATCGAGATGAAGGCGGGAATCTCCAGTTCGGGCCGCTGCGGCGAGAGTTCGTAACTGACGACCGAGCCGAACGTCGGATGTACGACGGTCGGGTTCGGCACGAAGGCGGTGTGCATGTAGTACCGGCCACGCTCGTGATCAGCCTCACGCGTGCTCATCGACCGCACGAGCGACAGGCTGTCCATCACCTTTGCCGTCTCGGGGAGATGCTCGCAGATCTGCATGTCGCCCGCTGTCGCGATGGGATTGAACTCACCTCCCGTCTTTGCGTCGGGCTTGAGGTCCCACATGTCGATCGTCGGCGCCCCGCCTTGCAGCCAGACGAGAATGCACGCCTTGCGATTCTTCTGAATCTCAGCAGCATGCGTCTGGAGGTTCGACAGGAAGTGCGCGGCTGCCGGCGCCATCAGCGACGACGTCGCCAGATGGCTGAGAAAGTGACGGCGTGACATACCGCGCGGATGGCTGATGGCGGTTGGCTGGTGGCTCATGGCTACTTTCGAGTTGTGGATGGTCGTAGCTGGATTCGCCAGAATTCAGCCATCGTCGATAGGTGTGAACATCTGAACTCTGGCGAGTCCAGCGACATTCACTTCAATGGTTCATCACAAATTCGTTCGAGTTCAACAGGGCCCAGTACAGGTCCTGATACGCGGCCAGTTTGTCGGGGTTGCTGTTGATCAGTTTTTGCGACATGCTCGTTTCGCGGCGGGAGGGGGGACGTCCGAGCGAGGAGAGGTACAGCTTGTGCACGCGCAGCGCGTCTGACTTGAGGCGTGAGTCGGAGAGGACCGCGTGCAGGGTGCTGCCCGGCTCGCCGCTGCCGGCTGACTGGACGAGTTCGCCGTTCATCATCATCAGGGCCTGCGGGATCGTGCCACTGAACAGCGTCGGTTCGTCCTGTTCGTTGCCGCCGAAGATCAGCAGAAACTCGCGCATCCACCGTTGGCGTCGCTCTTCGGCCTGCTGATAGTTCCCGACTGACTCGCCCGCCTGCGTGGCGATCAACAGCGACTCGTACAGCTGCTCAGCGGTGAACGGCTTCACGTACATGTGCGAAAACAGAGGTACCTCGCCGGCAGACGGGTCATCGATGCGGTTCTTGTCGTTGAAGCGGCTCGTCAGGTGATACGCTTCGCTGCTGGTGATCCAGCGAATGAGTTTCTTGAGGTCATACCCGCTCGCCGCGAACTCGTCAGTCAGTCGATCGAGCACGTCCGGGTGCGACGGCGGATTGTGTGGTCCCATGTCATCGACCGGGCGAGTGAAGCCGTACCCGAGGAAGTGCCCCCACATGCGGTTGACCATCGCCCGGGCCACCTGATGATCCGGGTCGTCGTGAGCCATGACCTTCGCCAACTCGAGACGACGATCGGTCTCCTTCTTTGAATCGAATTCCTGATCGACGTAACGCGGATAGGCGACCTCCATCACCCCCGACCGCCTCTCAAAGTAGACCGGACCTTCATAGTTCCTCCAGACGAGTTCCGAGTAGTCATCGACACGTTGACCCGTCTTGGGGTCGGTCTTGCGATGATCGACACGTCGCATCTGTTTGAGGAAGCTGTCGAACTCCCAGAACTGCACGTGCTTCCAGTCGTTGAACGGGTGATCGTGACACTGCGTGCATTGCACCTGCGTGCCCAGGAACAACCGCGTCACGCGGGCGGTCGCCTCGACCGTGTAGTCCTCGCTGTTGGGATTGCCGTCCAGTTGACCGAGCAGAAAGTTGACCGCTCCGTTCTCCTCATAGTGACCCTCAGCGGTCAGCAGGTCGTAGACGACATCGTTCCACGGTCGGTTTTTGGTGAAGGCTTCGCGGAGAAACTTCTCCATGCCGTCTCGCGATGTTCGGCGCGGCGTCTGTCGTCCGAGCAGCAGGTTCGTCCAGACGTGCGTCCAGTTCGTGACGTACGCCGAGTTGTCGAGCAGACGTTCGACGACGTCAGCCCGTTTGGCCTCACTCTCATCCGCGAGGAACGCTTCGATCTCATCCGCGGTCGAGATGTGCCCGACAATGTCGAGCGAGACACGCCGCAGCCACTCCGCATCATCCGCCCGCTCACTCGGTGTGACCTCGTTGTCCTCCCACGCTTGGCGAATCTGCTCGTCGACGAACGTCACAACGGGATCGACGTCAGGATGACTCGCCTCCCGGCGTCGATCGACCTCCGCACCGCGTGAAGTGCCGCCGGCAATCGCGATGATCCCGAGCAAAGTAACGATGTATCTGAACATGCTGCCAAATCTGTGTTGAATGGACATGACGTCGCAATACGGTTCGGCTACTTTGACTGTACAGTATCCGCACGCATCAGGCCACGAGATTCTTCGATCCAATTGCCACGCTCGATCCCAAACCGACGGCTTTGCGGTCGATCGTTGACGTCATTCGGTTCCCTCATCAGGATGCCCAAATAACATCACTTCCGAGCCTCGTTCGATGGCGGAGCCATCGGCTTGGGAATGCTGGACGAATTTGTTGAGAGGACGATTGGGAACATGTCATCGAATGGGCTACAGGATCGCGTCGCGGTCATCACCGGCGGGGCTCGTGGGATCGGGCGGGAGACGGCCCGGTTGCTCGCTGAGCATGGGGCACGCGTCACTATCGGCGATCTGACGCTCGATCCGGCCAATGACGAGACGTTCGAACAACTCGGCATTCGCCAACAGGCGTGTGATGTGCGTGACCTTGATAGTCTGCGCGACCTGATCGACGGAGCTGCGAACGCTGGCGGAAGGCTCGACATTCTCGTCAACAACGCGGGCATTGTTATGGTCGGGCAGGTCCACGAGATCGAGGAAGCGGACTGGGACCGCTGTCTCGATACGAACCTCAAGGCGGCCTTCTTTGGTGTGAAGTATGCCGTCCCGCACATGCAAAAGGTCGGCGGCGGAGCGATCGTCAACACAGCCAGCAACGCGGGCATTCTGCCACGCGCACATGATCCGGTTTACTCGACATCCAAATTGGCACTCACCGGGATGACGCGCAGCCTCGCCCTCTGTCACGGACCGGACAAAATTCGCATCAACGCAGTCTGCCCGGGGCCAGTGTGTGACACGGCCATCATGAACGCTGACCTCGCGACGCAGACCGATCGTGAAGCAGCCGTCAAACAGTTCATTCACGCCAGCCCCATCGCCCGCGCCCACGGACGCATGATTACCCCGGAAGAAGTCGCCCAGTCGATCCTGTACCTCGTCAGCGACGTGGCAACGATGGTCACCGGCACGATGATCGCCATCGACGGCGGTAAATCCCTCGGCGTGCCACCGGAGTGAGTGGCTGAGTGGTCGGTGGCATAGTGCCCAAGCCCACGGGCTACGTCTCGTGGGATCAGCAATGTGTGTCGTCATCCCTCAGTGACACGAGGAGTTTTGCAATGCGTCGGTCGTCATCGGATCGCGAGGGCGAGAGCCCGATTGCGTTCGTGCGAAGCTCTGTCAGGTATCGTTCGATGGCCACTTCATCTCGACCTTCGAGAATCCAACGAGTAATGCTGGACACGTAGGAATCATACTCGTCATCCGGCCCCCCAAGGGGATGCACACCGATCGGATCCCATTCTTCCCAAAGAATCCGCTTCACTTCGGCTTGCATCGCTGTTTTGTTCAAGGGTCACCCCAATGACTCAAGGAACTTCTTGAGCTTCGGCGACTTCACCTGTTTGAGGGTCTTGAACATCAGCTTGACCGCTTCCTGGGCGTTGCGGTGTGAGGTGATCTCCGGGTCGATGCCAAGGTCCGAGACCTGTCCGAGGGCGATCTGCCCCGGTTCTGTGTAGAGCGAGAGGATGACCCCATCGCGGCGTTTGGTTTGCAATTCGCCGATGGGGATGCCGTCGGTCGATTGCAGCGTGACGATCGTCTTCTTGCCCCAGTCAAACACGATGTTAGGCATCGTCTCTTCGATGACATTCAGCAACGTCTCCAGCATGCTCGCAGCCCAGGCGACACGCTTGTTGGGAGCAAACCCTTTGCGTGACGTGTGCCACTTGCGGCCTAGCACCTTCCAGGGCATCAGATCGTTCGGATCCTTCTGTTGTTGTTGCTCGATCTGACCGACGTACTCAGCGATCGCCGTCTCGACGAAATCGCGGAACTCCTGTGTGTCGATCTCGTCGAGTGAATGCACATCGATCGCGACTTCCTGGAACGGACCTTTCGTGTTGTTGAACTTCACCCGCTCGCCGCGTCCGTAGACCGGGATGTCATCGATGTCATCAACCGGCGTGAGATCGAGAGAGTCCGCCACGTCGTCCGGGTCGAACGAGCCTTTGGGGACGCGAAAGTACAACCGCACGAACCACTCGTCACCGGTGAGAGCATGGAAGAACCAGCCGGTGCCGACTTTCGTCTCCGCGGTGATCTCGACCGTCGACGGGTCACCCCAGTTGGCCTCCTTGAGCCCCTCGAACTCTTCGATGAAGTCGACCACAGACGCGAGGGCGGCTCCTTCCCACTTGCAGGGTTTGCCGTTGCGGGCCGGTCGCTCCTGTGTGTGCCACTTCCGCCCGTCGACCTTCCACGGCAGCGGCGCGTCCTTGCCAACCTTGGCGATGTCGACGTCGCCCGCCTGCTTCTTAGCAGCTGCCTTTGCATCGAAGACATCGACCTCGCCGCGAGCGGATTCCTTGAGGACGGGTGCGAGTAACTCGCCGGTCCACGAGCGGAAGGGTTGAGAGTTGAGGGTTGAGAGTTGAGAGTTCTTGCGACCGTTCGTGTTTCGACTCTTGTCTGTTGTCTCTTGGCTCAACGCATACTCAACAACATCCTCCGGCGTCCCTTGAGCGACGATGTACCCGCCATCGACGCCCGCTTCCGGGCCGAGGTCAACGATCCAGTCGGCCGTCTTGATCACATCAAGATTGTGCTCGATCACGACGACCGTGTTGCCCGCTTCGACGAGACTGTTGAGAACCGTCAGCAGTTTGGCGATGTCGTCGAAGTGCAGGCCGGTCGTCGGTTCATCGAGGAGGTACAGCGTGCGACCACTGTTCGGCTTGCAGAGTTCGGCTGCCAGTTTGACTCGCTGGGCTTCACCACCCGACAAGGTTGTCGCAGACTGGCCAAGTGTGAGGTAGTCGAGGCCGATCGCACCAAGGGTTGCAAGCGGAGCACGGACTTTGGGAATATTGCCGAACAGTTCGAGTGCCTGACCGATCGAGAGTTCGAGAACGTCTGAGATGGTGTGTCCTTTGAACCGAACTGTGAGTGTCTCTTCGTTGTATCGCTTGCCTCGGCAGGTATCGCACGTGACCCAAACATCGGGGAGGAAGTGCATCTCGATCTTGCGTTGACCGAAACCCTCACAATCCTCGCAGCGACCGCCTTGCCGGTTGAAGCTGAATCGCCCCGGTTTGTAGCCCCGTACCTTCGCCTCCGGCAGACGGCTGAACAACGTACGAATCGGATCGAACACGCCTGTGTAAGTCGCCGGGTTCGAGGCGGGGGTCGCCCCGAGCGGTGCCTGATCGACGTTGATCACACGGCTGATCTCCTCGACCCCCGTCATCTCATCAAACGGCCCTGGCGCATCTCCCTGTCGATTGAGATGCCGCGCAACGGCACGAGCCAGCGTCTCCTGAATGAGCGAACTTTTTCCTGACCCGGACAGGCCGGTCACACACGTGAGCGTGCCCAGGGGGATCGAGAGATCGACGCCCCGCAGATTGTTCTGCCGACAACCGGTGATCGTGAGCCAATTACCACCCGGCGGTACTGAGTACGGAGTACCGGGTACCGAGGACTGGGTTGCGTCCAGATTGTCCGGCTCTTGTCTCTTGTCTCTTGTCTCTCCGCTCTCCGCTCGCTCCATCCGCCGTGATTCCGGCACGATGATGTCCTTCGCCCCGGAGAGATACGCGCCGGTGAGCGATGTCTTTCCCTTGCGAGCGACCTGTTTGGGGGTGCCGTCTGCGACGACGTTGCCGCCGAAGCGGCCGCTGCCGGGTCCGAAATCGTACAGGCGGTCCGAGGCTTCGATGACTTCGCGATCGTGTTCGACCAGCACGACCGTGTTGCCGAGGTTGCGAAGTTTGTGCAGGGCGTCGATCAGCCGGCCATTGTCCCGCGGATGCAGGCCGATCGTCGGTTCGTCGAGAACGTAGAGCACGCCTGTCAATGCGCGACCAATCTGACCCGCGAGGCGGATGCGTTGCGACTCGCCACCGGACAGCGTGGGCATGCCACGATCGAGTGTGAGGTAATGCAGACCAACGTCGACCAGAAATGACAGTCGGTGCTGGGCTTCGTTCAAGAGATCGCCTGCGACTCGTTTTTGCTCCTTGTCCAACTTCAGCGAGTTGAGGAATTCGAGTGTCTCCGCCAATGGCAGGCGGCAGAGATGCGGCAGCGTCATCTCGTTGACTCGCACGGCTGCTGCGTCGTCACGGACTCGATCACCACCGCAGACCGAACAGGGGGCTTCGCCGACGAGGTCCTGCAGACTGAGTCGGTAGTCGTACGAGATGCGGGTGGCCTCGTCGATGGCGGGGTAGAGGCCTTTGTAGGTGAACGAGATCGGCGCGCTCCCGTTGGTCGTGGCTAAACGGATGGGTCGCTCGCTGCCGTAAAGGATGATGCGTTGATGCTTCGAGTCGAGTTGATACCACGGGATGTCGAGGGGAATTTCGAATTCAGCAGCGATCGCTTCGAGGAACATACGGAACTGAGCGTTCTCACGAGGCAACGGCCAGGCGGAGACGGCTCCGTCGAGAAGTGATACGTTTGGGTTCGCCACGAGAGCCTGTTGATTGGTGCCCCACTCGACGCCCAGCCCTTCGCAAGCATCGCACCAGCCGAGCGGACTGTTGAACGAGAAGTTCTGCGGCGTGAGGTTCTCGAAGACGCGGCCTTCCTCCGTCGCACAGACGGGGCATGAGTAGTGCAGGCTGAGCCGATCGACTCGCCACTTTGGTTCGGGCGTTTCTCGGTCAGTGTGGATGAGATGAATGACTCCCTTGCCGACGTCGAGAGCCGTTTCGATCGAGTCAGCAATTCGCCCGCGGCTGTCCGGGTCGACCTTGATGCGATCAATGATCGCTTCGACCGTGTGCTCGCGTTTGTGGTCGATTTCGGGAACATCTTCGAGCGTGTGCGTCTCGCCGTTGATGCGGACTCGCAGGAAGCCCTGCGTGCCGAGCCGGTCCCAGAGTTTGGTATAGCTCTGACCGACCGGGATCTCGATCGGGGCGGCGAGGTACAGTCGGGTCCCCTCTTCGAGAGCAAGAACGCGATCGACGATCTCGTCGGTCGTTTGACGAACCACCTGCACATCATGCTCCGGACAAAACGGCGTGCCGAGGCGCGCGAACAGCACTCGCAGGTAGTCGTAAATCTCAGTGACGGTGCCGACGGTCGAGCGGGGCGTGGCACCGACCGTCTTCTGCTCGATGGCGATGGCAGGTGACAATCCGGCAACGCTCTCGACCTTCGGCTTGGGCATCTGACCGAGGAACTGACGGGCATACGCCGAGAGAGACTCGACGTAACGGCGTTGCCCCTCGGCATAGAGTGTGTCCATTGCAAGTGACGTTTTGCCACTGCCACTCGGACCGCAGAAGACGGACATCTGGTCGCGAGGAACCGTGATGTCGATCGCCTGGAGGTTGTGTTGCGATGCCCCGCGGATGGTGATGGCGTCGGTGTGTCCGTTATCCGTTGTCCGTCGTCCGTTGTTGCTGATGGACGCCCCGTTTGGCCGCGACCGAGGGGATCGCTCCCGTTGGTCGCGGCT